>DATIIF010000056.1:0-26823 GCA_035479935.1 Patescibacteria group bacterium | reverse complement strand
GGACGTTTGATATATTATTTGAAACAATGCGTTCTTTGAAGGTTCATCTGCCTGGCGCCATCTTGAAAACCAGTATGGTTTTGCCGGGCAAAGATTCCGGCCAGCCAATTGACCATAATGTGGTAGGCGAAAAAACAGTTAGCGTTCTGCGTCAGCATGTGCCCCACGAACTGGGTGGCGTTGTTTTTCTAAGCGGCGGCCAAACACCCGACGATGCATTTCGGAACCTGAATGTCATTGAACAGAAAGGACCGCACCCATGGGGAGTGACTTTTTCCTACTCTAGAGCTCTTCAAGACCCAGTGCTTAAAGCTTGGGCGCATCATGAGGGAGACCCTTCGGCAGTCTTTACAGAGCAATTAAAACAAGCCGCCGAAGCCAGCCAAGGTAAGTTGTCTGAGGCTCATTCTAATGAAAATTTCGTAAGCCACAGCCAAGATCTGTAAAAAATGGATAGACAAAACATAAAAATTGTATGTATCGGGGCCGCAGTACAAGATGTATTTTTGCGGGGCAAAATTTTTGCGCCTCAGCACGAAGATGGGGAAGATGTTGAAGAATTCAAGCTTGGCTCTAAAAATGAGGTCGACGAAGTAATTTTTAGCACAGGTGGAGGGGCAACCAACGCGGCCGTTACTTTTGCTCGTCAAGGTTTACATGCTTGTTATATGGGCAAAGTTGGCAAAGATTTGGCCGGTACGGCGGTACTTGACGCCTTGCATCAGGACCAAGTAGATACATCTTTGGTAACTGTCTCGCCGCAATCTGGTACCGGCTACTCGGTACTTTTGCTGGCACCAAATGGCGAGCGGACAATTTTGACGTATCGAGGGGCCTCAACGCACTACGAATTACACCCAAAAGACTTCCATGACCTAGTAGCCGACTGGTTTTATGTAACCTCATTGGACGGTAATTTTGAAGTGCTGGAAACAATATTTGAATATGCACTCAAACATCAGATAAAAATTGCCATGAACCCGGGACATAAAGAGCTAGAACATGCCCACCGTCTTAAGGATTTGCTTCCGAAACTAGAGATATTAAGCATGAATGCCGACGAGGCCAAGCAACTCTTTGGTCATGAATCAGCGGCTGAGGCAGTAAGATCGGCTAACGAGCATATCCCTTATGTAGTCATCACCGACGGGCCAGGAGGGGTAACAGCAGGCGATAGGACAAAAATAATAACTGCTGGTGTCTACGAAGACGTAAAGGTTGTCGACCGTACCGGCGCGGGAGACGCCTTTAGCAGCGGTTTTGTAGCGATGATTGCCGTTGGCGACACTATTGAACAGGCCATACGTTTTGGAAGCGCCAACTCAACCAGCGTAGTTGGTCAAATTGGCGCCAAAGCAGGAATTTTAAGGGCTGGGGCCCATTTGCATGATATGCCAATGCGGCTTGAGAACTTCTAGTCTTAAAGCCTTAAGCATGATAAGTTAGTAACCAGGAACTTTAGAAAAATGTCGAAATTTTTGAGTGATCTGCTAGGCGCGACGGAGCCAATGTTTGGTATTGCCCTAAAGCAGCTTGAGCAAGCTAGCGCTAACCCTAGTGCCGATGTCCGTTTGACAGCCGAAATTATTGGCAAAGTTCATCTAAAGACCCGAGAATTAGGACTCGACCCGAGAGATACGACTGGCGCCGAGCTATATCAAGCGCTTATTAACTTAACCGAAAAACATGATGGCTTTTTAGTAAAAAGAATTGGCGGCACTAATCCTGATGACGTACATGACCTTTTGCCGCGCATCAAGCTGGTGATTGAGCAGCTAAATATCCCTAAATCTTGTTGGGTTCTAAAAAATAGCGTCGCTAAGCGTTTACTTTCCAATATGCCACCTAAAAAAGTCATGAAGCATTTGGGTTATCGCTCGGTAGATTCCATGCTCAAACGCGAGCCGTTAGCTGAGGTTTTTGGGGCGCTTCGCTTTGCTGAATCGCCAGACTGGCTTAACAATTTTCTGGCTAAGTATAAAAAACTCCAGCCCAGCGATTTTGAAACTAGAGAAATAAGCATTGTTCAGCTTGACGCTAAGCGATGGGGGAAATTAACAGAGAGCTTCGTCCACAAAAAGCGACACAATATTACCCACTTAAAAGAACTTGGCGTAATTTTGATGCTGCCGATGCCAATGGCCAAAATGAAAGGCATAACTATTACCGTTTTGCCTTTGCTACTGCACTACATAAATGAGATAAGGCTGTACAGTGCTTACTTTAAGCTGCAGCAAGTCAAACCTGATTTTGGCGAGATATTGGTTGGTACTTTGGTGGCTGATCCCGGTAACCATGCTATTATGGCCGGCCAACAGATCCACTGGCGGGTTATTCAGCGTTATTTTGGTAAGCTTGAAACCGAATATCATCCGGAAATTTTTGAACCTCACGTTCAACCCGAAGATTTGCACTGGCGTAAGGCCGAAGAAATTCTTTACAATCTTGAGCCCGCGTTGCATTTCTGGCATGACATGGATTATGTGGGCAAAATGCACGCCGGCCGGCCGATTAGTTTTAACCTAATGGATTTGGCGGTTGGCTACGTCAATAGCACACCCTATAGCAACCGAACCATATACCATATGCGCGAATCGCTCTGGAATGAGATATTTATAAGATACATGGGTGAAAAGACTCTAGAAAACCAAGTGTTGAAGCAACTTGACAATGAAATGGTCGCTCCAGAAGTAATTTCTTCGAAACTAGGGGTAGCCTAATGGCTCCAGAGTTACTTAGCCGCAAACACGTCATGCAGTATTCCATCTGCGTATCCGGTGCGGCCGATGGCCAAACTGTCATTCAGTCTGCCGGACTGGCTGAACGCCTAGGTGCAGCCATTGCCAAGAGCGGGCACATCTTAACAACCGGTGCAACAGTTGGCCTACCTTATCATGCCGCCAATGGGGCAAAAAAAGCTGGTGGTATAAGTGTTGGTTTTTCACCGGCCGGTAGCTTGCGCGAGCATTTGCGGAAATATCGCCTGCCTTACTACTGCTTTGACTTTATTAATTTTACCGGTCTTGAATACGTTGGCCGTGACCTATATCTAGTGCAATCCAGCGATGCCGTGATTACTGTAGGCGGGCGGTTTGGAAGCTTACATGAATTTACTTCAGCTCTAGAAGCTGGCAAGCCGTGCGGCGTGCTAACAGGAAGCGGTGGGGCTGCTGATATTATCCCCAGACTTATGGAAATTCTCGAGCCACCACACCGCAGTCTAGTAATTTACGCCGATACACCAGAAGTTCTGGTCAAAAAGATAATCGATGTTTTAGACAAGAACTATGTGGACATTCGTGAGCAAATTGGCCGTGATGAACACTGGTTTTTGGACAAACCACATAAATACACAAAGGGTTAATTATGCGTTTAAGCTCAATAAAATCTCTGCCCCAAAAACAAATCGCAGTATTAATCGCCATGGTAATAATTGCTATATTTATAGCCGGCTATACACTAATCTCTACGCTCACTTCTCAAACAATTATTAACTCTTACGAAGCTTGCGCCAAAGCCGGCAACCCCGTTACAACAAGTTATCCGCAAACCTGCACGGCTAATGGCCATATGTTTGTTGACACCAATTTTGATGCACACAAATTGGCGCCCTAAGCTTAGGCTCTTATACGTGCGCGACTGAATTGGTACAATCTGTATGTGAACAAATTTAAACTGAAAAGCAGCTATAAGCCTACCGGTGACCAACCGACGGCAATTGCTGCTTTGACAAAAGGCCTTCAGCAAAATACTAAAGAACAAGTATTGCTTGGTGTAACGGGGTCGGGCAAGACTTTTAGTATGGCGAATGTTATTAAAAATGTACAAAAGCCAACGCTTGTGCTCAGCCACAATAAAACTCTAGCCGCCCAGCTTTACAATGAATTTAAGAACTTTTTTCCGGAAAATGCCGTCCATTATTTTGTTAGTTACTTTGACTATTATCAGCCCGAAGCGTATATACCGCGCAGCGACACTTATATAGAAAAAGATTCTCAGATTAATGAAGAAATTGACCGTTTGCGCCACGCCGCTACTGACTCACTCCTAACACGCCGGGATGTAATTATTGTGGCCAGTGTCAGTTGTATCTACGGCATTGGTTCGGTTGAAGACTACTCGGGTCTGTCGATCGACATCAAGGCGGGGGAACGTCGGCTTCGCGATAAGCTGTTGCGCCAATTAACGGACATTCAATACCAGCGCAATGACTTGGATTTCCACCGCGGCGTATTTCGGGCAAAAGGCGATGTTGTAGATATTTTTCCAGCCGGCGAAGAACTGGCTTATAGAATTGAATTTTTTGGGGACGAGATTGAGAGAATTATCAGAATTGATCCTCTGACAGGCGAGATTTTGGCAAAGCTTAATGATTTAAGGGTTTTTCCAAGCAGTCACTATGTTACGCCTTATGAAAAACTAAAAACAGCGCTCAGTAAAATTGAAAACGAACTTAACGAGCGCCTGGCTTACTTTAAAAAACATGGTCAGCTTCTTGAGGCCCAACGGCTAGAGCAGCGCACGAGGTTCGATCTGGAGATGCTTGAAGAAACCGGTTTCGTGAAGGGTATTGAGAACTACAGCCGATATCTAACCAACCGAGAACCCGGTGAACAGCCGGCCACTTTGCTCGACTACTTTCCGGACGATTATTTGCTCTTTATAGACGAATCGCATATGACTATTCCGCAAGTTCGCGGCATGTATAATGGCGATCGCGCCCGTAAGGAAGTTCTGGTGGATTATGGATTTCGACTGCCAAGCGCCCTAGATAATCGGCCCCTAACTTTCACCGAGTTCGAGAAGCACGTTAATAAAGTGGTTTACGTCAGCGCTACACCAGCCGAATATGAACTGTCTAGAAGCTCCAAACCAATCGAGCAGGTAATTCGCCCAACCGGACTAATTGACCCTATTATTGAAATTAAACCAATCGAAGGCCAAATTGACGACCTTATTCACGAGATAAGGGCAACTGTTTCTAAGCGTCAGCGCGTGTTGGTGACAACTTTGACTAAGCGTATGGCGGAAGATCTTACAGAGTACCTGCAAGAGATTAATATCAAAGTAACTTATCTTCATAGCGATGTCGATACCTTAGACAGAACTGACATTTTAAGGGATTTAAGGCTTGGGACATACGATGTAGTTGTCGGTATTAACCTGTTAAGGGAGGGACTAGATCTTCCCGAAGTTAGTCTGGTGGCAATTTTGGATGCCGATAAAGAAGGCTTCTTACGAAGTGAGCAGGCGCTAATTCAGACTATCGGGCGGGCGGCTAGGCATGTTAGCGGCCGAGTACTAATGTACGCCGATCATGTCACCGGCAGCATGCAGCGCGCGATAAATGAGACTAATCGTCGCCGGGAAATTCAAGAAGCCTATAACAAAGAACACGGCATCACTCCTGTAGGCATATCTAAAGCAATTGAAAAGGGAATGCGGCCAGATCTGCCGGAGGAAGCCAAAACTGCCAAATTAAATCTCAACAAGATTCCTAAAGACGAGTACGGCCACCTCATTAAAGACCTGACAGCCCAAATGGACTTAGCGGCTGCTAATCTAGAGTTCGAGAAAGCTGCAGAATTACGGGATATAATCTCTGATATTAAGAAAAAACTCTAAGCGGCTAGCAATCGCTCAATGATCTGGCGTTCTTTAACTGTTTTCAAGATTTTTTTAGCACCATCTTCACCATCAGCAGCCATGCCGTGACCTCTCCAAGGAATTACCTCAATACCATAGCCCGTCCTTTGCTCGGGGAACCGTAAATCTCTGCGTATTTCACGCCACATTCTAAACTGTGCAAGTGGGTCAAACTGGCCGGAAATCTGGCTGCCTGAATAGCTCGCGGCAACGCGCTCAATTTGATCCCTTTTTACACCTTTGATAAGGCCTGCTGCCTGAATGATCAAAGCTGCCGCACTACCTCGGTGATGCTCGTTCTCAACTTGAATCTTTTCCAATGCTTTCTTTGGGCCATCTGTCAGCAACATATCAATAAGTTCGCGTGGTGCGTCTAGGGCCATTGCGGGCATAAATAGGGCGCCCATATAAAGGAGTGTCTTACCAGGTGTCAAAAGTGCCGATGCGTGATTTATTGGATAAGCATTTAAGTTATGGCCGTTTCTTAAGTCAAAGTCCAAAAGTTTATTTTCAATAACAGAACCCATCGATGTTCCAACAATAATTATCGGCCTATCGCCCACTAGTGCTTGCACAAGTTTTAGCCTCTGCTCAGCCATAGCATCTAGTGTATGGTTCATGACATCCTCTAGATGGACTGGGGCACTGGTCTTACCAATGCCATCGGTTGCGATACTAATCACACGTAAATGAGGAGCTTCTCGAGCGAGGGTGTCATGGAGCTCACGTCCAGCACTATCCTCTATTGTTTCAGTGAACCCAGGGAAATGAATAATAGTAACGCCAGAGTCTTGTTTTGGATCAGCTTCTGTTACGCGAACTCCATGGCTGAACCCATCAAGTTCGATCTGATACCACCTATCCGCTCGCTCAGCATCTCCAACGCGTCTTCCGCGATGTTCCTGACGCTCTATGGTATCAATTCTGCCCAAACCTGAAACGAGTTTGCGAATTGGACCTAATCGATCATGGGTGAATACATCGGATGCAAGAACGGTTGCGCCAACAGCGGATTGGACTACAGATATACTTTCTTTGCGAGAATTAAAAACACCCTCATCACGAGGGTGTTCAACTTCTTCAGCCTGCAGTCCAGGCTGTGCGCTCATGCGACCTACTGACGGGTCGCTTTCTATAAAAGTCATTTTAGTTTTTCCTTTGTCTGCGAGATATCCCGCTTATCCTTAATGTAGTCCTGTGTTCGGGCTTTGTAAAGCACGAATTTCTCACCTTTGTTATACTTATATAAATATGGCAAAGCTGACCCGGGATGATGTCTTAAAATTGGCTCGACTTGCGCGGCTTCATTTAACTGAGAAAGAGATAGAGCAGTTTACTAAAGAAATAAGTTCTATCTTGGTTTACGTGGAGCAATTACAGCAAGTCAATCTTGACAATTTGGAGCCGACCTACCAGGTTACAGGACTTAAAAATGTCATGAGACGTGACGAGGAAATCAATTACGGGGTCACACCCGAGGAGTTGTTAAAGAATGTGCCAGCGACTGAGAATGGCCAGATCAAGGTTAGGAAAATATTATGAGTATCTGGAAAGACATCGCAGAAATTGCCAAAGATGTCCAAGCCGGAGCTACATCTGCCACGTCGCTTGTTGATCAAGCCTTGAAAATTATTGATGAAAAGCAGAGGTATAGTGCCATTATTGCAACGACTACTCAAAGAGCTCAAGAGCGAGCCAAAGAGATAGATCAACGAATAGCTAACGGGGAGAATATAGGCCGTCTAGCTGGCGTGCCATTTATTGCTAAGGACAACTTCTTGACGTTTGGCAGTGAAACCACTGCTGCTAGCAACATCCTTAAGGGCTTTACTGCACCTTATCAGGCGACAGCAGTTGAGAAGTTAGAAGCCGAAGGAGCGATTTGTGTGGCTAAGGCTAATCTTGACGCTTTTGCTCATGGCAGCAGCACCGAGAACAGCGACTTCTTTGTAACCAAAAACCCCCATGATGTATCTAAGGTTGCTGGCGGCAGCAGTGGCGGGTCGGCATCAGCTGTAATTCTAGATTTGGCGCCTTTTGCTCTAGGCACGGACACCGGCGGATCAATCCGTCAACCGGCGAGTTTCTGTGGCGCCGTTGGCCTAAAGCCAACTTACGGCCTGGTCTCACGTAGCGGAGTTATCGCTATGGCCAGTAGTACCGATGTAATTGGGCCGATAACCAAGACTACCCGCGACGCGGCTATAGTTCTTGATGTGTTGGCGGGAAAGGACCCACTAGATTCTACTACTATTGAGCGCGACCCCGAGGGCTACAGCCTTAAATCTCAAGGCCTTGATCTCAAGTCTAAAAAGATAGGCGTCATAAAAGAGTATATGGGCGAAGGGCTTGAACAGGATGTCAGAAATCAAGTAGAACTAGCAATCAGCAAACTAAAAGATGCTGGCGCTCAGGTTGAAGAAATTAGCCTGCCCTCTCTGCCGCTGGCCCTAGCCTGTTATTACATAGTGGTTCCAGCAGAGATCAGCAGCAATTTAAGCCGTTACGACGGCCAGCGTTACGGTTTTTCTAAAGCGGGAGCCAAGACCTTAGAGGAAAGCTATAACTGGACAAGATCGGAAGGCTTTGGTAATGAGGCCAAGCGCCGAATTATGATTGGCACATATGTCTTATCGAGCGGCTACTATGACGCTTACTACAAGCGGGCCCAAAAGCTAAGGACTAAATTAATAAATGAATTCAGCGTTGCATTTTCTAAAGTTGATTTTCTAATTGGCCCGGTTGTGCCGAACGTGGCTTTTGATATTGGTGAGAATGCAAACGACCCGCTCAAAATGTATCTCCAAGATATAATGACCGTGGCTGCCAACTTGGTTGGAATCCCTGCCATCAGCCTGCCTGCGGGGCTAGGCAAAGATAGCGGCTTGCCGGTTGGCGTGCAAATAATGGCTCCGCAAAAAAAAGACAGGCAGTTGCTTGCTTTGGCTCACGCCATAGAGGAGAAGCTCCAGTGACCATTGAGTTAAAAGCCATAATAACGCTCAGCACCATTTTAGTTTTACTGGCTGTAGCTATAATTTTTAGGTTATTGCCCAAAAGGCTTAAAAAGAACTACTACCAAGCGCGGTGGATGGAACTTCAGGCATTTTGCAAAGACAAAAATACCTGGCCCTTAGCTTTAAAAGAAGCCGATGATCTATTAGGCAATGCCTTGAAACGTCGTAAGTTCAAAGGTAAAAGCATGGGTGAGCGAATGGTGTCAGCAGGTGATATCTTCACCGAAAACGATAGTGTTTGGTTTGCCCATAATATAGTTAAGAAGATCAATGCCCGCCGTAGCTCTAAACTAAGAGAAAGAGACGTCAAACTAGCATTGATAGGTTTTAGGCAGGCGCTGCGAGATATCGGTGCTCTGCCCGATGACAATAAGAAAGACCCCAGCCAATTATGATCTCTGAAGAAATAAGAAAAGCTTATATCCCAACTATTGGCGTCGAGTGCCATGTCCAACTTAAGACTAGTACCAAGCTTTTTGCTGGCGTGGGTAATGACGCGCGAGATGCTGCGCCCAATACTTTGATCAGCCATATTTGCCTAGGCATGCCTGGCGCACTGCCGGTACTTAATGAAAAAGCAATTGAGTTAGCTATGCGAGCGTCTCTAGCTCTTAATACTACCCCGCAAAAGTTCAGCAAGTTCGATCGTAAACATTATTTCTATCCAGACTTGCCCAAAGGCTATCAAATTACCCAATACGATCAACCGATTATTCTTGGCGGTGAAGTTGAAACGATTGTTGGTGGTAAGGCAAAGAAGGTTCGAATTACTAGAGCCCACTTAGAAGAGGACGCTGGCAAATCAACCCACCCAGCTGGCAAAGACTACAGCCTAGTTGATCTTAATCGGGCCGGCACGCCGCTACTGGAAATTGTTTCTGAGCCAGACATGCACTCGCCGGAAGAAACGAAGGCTTACGCTAAAGAGCTCTATTTGCTAATGCGCTACGCCGACGTTTCCGACGCCGATTTGTTTCATGGCAACATGCGCTTTGACGTTAATGTGAGTGTCAGTAAAGATCCGAATAAACTCGGCACAAGAACCGAAACCAAAAACCTCAATAGCTTTCGTAGTGTCGAAAAAGCCGTTGAGTATGAAATTAACCGCCAAATTGAAGAGTTGGAAAAAGGACATTCAATTATTCAAGAGACCCGCGGCTGGGATGATGCCAAACAGAAGACCTTTAGTCAACGTAGCAAAGAAGAAGCCCATGATTATCGCTATTTTCCAGAACCGGATTTGCCACCAGTCGAGATAGATAATTCCGCTACCGAAGCCATAAAAAAGACAATGCCTGTTTTGCCGAGTAAATGGCGCGAGCGCCTATCTAAACTCGGTCTAGATAATAGCCAGATTGAAACTCTAATAGATGCCGAAGTAGAAAGTGAAAAGACAAACCGTTTGCCTATTGTCCAGGCTCACCTGGATGAGCCAGAACTGGCCAAGGCCTTAGCGAATTGGATGGTTAATATTGAAATACCGCTAGAGCGAGAAGGCAAAATAGAACAGATTATTGTTGATGAAGTGCGAGAGCGGTTGTATCTGCAGGTCCATGAACTTGTTAAGACCAATAAATTAAGTTCCACCAATGCCAAACAATTACTAACGACCATTTTAAGCCTGGGTATCGCGCCTGAACCTCTTGAGAAATATGCCGAGGAACAAGGTTTAATTCAGGTTTCCAATGAAAAAGAAATTTCCGCTATAGTCGACCGCGTTCTTTTCGCCAATCCGCAGGCCGCAGAAGATTTGAAGAATGGCCAAGAAAAAGTTATCGGCTTTTTGGTTGGTCAAGTCATGAAAGAATCCTTAGGCAGAGCTAACCCAGAACTAGCCCAAAAATTGCTCAAAAAACAATTAGGGCTATAATCGAGTATCAAGGAGTGGCTATGGCCAGCAATGAAGAACTAGTGCTTGAGTTTAGGGAAATGGTAGATAGAGTCATTCAGCACCAAGTTGATAAATGTAATGGTGCAAACGGAGGGCTAAGGCACAGTTGGCCTGGTTACGATAAAGAAGCCAAAACAGCTGGTTTGCAATTTGTTTCCGTTGGCCCTCGCGATTCACGACCTTCGACTTTTGGCCTAGGGTCGGAGCATTTATGGGGGGTGAGTCCAACAAGTGAGTATAGGGTTGGCAGACGCACCGGACGAGTAGCTTTAATCTCGACTATAGAGGTACCTGATAAGCTCCATCGGAGGTGGCAATTTGAAGGCGCCATGGAGATGACTGGAGCAGTAGCCAGTAAAGACCTAGTAGCTCAAGACGATATTTCTGCAGTATTAGCATGGGTTCGTTCACCGCACTTGGAAGTAAGCGCCTTTTCGCAAATTACAGCATTATCTGATGAAGAGCTTAAACCAGTTGATGAAGAGCTTCGTCGTATCGGAGAGTCGCATGATCGTCTAGTGGAAGATTTAAAAGCCTTAAGTAGGGCTCACAGAATATCACCAGAGGATTGGAACCGTCCAATCGGCTAAATTATTGTCTCTAAGTTCCTTTGGATGGCACTAGCTGAACTGGACCTACATCAATATGCTAAAATTGTAAGTACATATGGAGAATGCCGAGACAGTTTTAGTAGTATTTTTGTCGGGAGCTTTAGCTGTTTTCCTAATACTAGGCATCTTCGCTCTAATTAAAGTCAATCAAATACTTGAGCACTTGAGGCATATCAGTGAAAAAGCTGAATCCATAGCCGATAAGGCAGAGGCGGTTGGGGAATTTTTTGAAAAGACTGCAGGCCCTGTAGCTATTGGTAAGCTTTTGTCTAACGTAGTAGAGGCAGTCAAGGGTCATAAATCTTCAAAGAAAAGGAGTAAAGACAAATGAGTAAATCTGGGAAAAAAATTGCACTAGGAGCTGTAATTGCTGGGGTGGTAGGTTACTTGGCAGGCCTACTAACGGCCCCAAAAAGCGGCAAGGAAACTCGAAAAGATATCAGTGACACGGCAAAAAAAGCTAAAGTAGCTGGCGAGCGAGAACTTAAAGAACTACATAGCCAGCTGAATGACTTAATTGAGAAAAGCAGGACAAAAGTAGGTAAATTGTCAGATGCTGCAAAAAAAGATCTCGAGTCCGGGCTTAAAAAAGCTAGTGTGGCCAAGGAAAAAGTTCGAGGCGTATTATCCTCGTTGCATGAAGGCGTAAGTGATGATAAAGAGCTTGAAAAGGCTGTCGATCAAGCAACCGCGGCCATAAAACACTTAAAACAATTTGCTATAAATCAAAAAGAGAATGTCAAAAAAGTATAGTGATAAACAGTACCAGCAACTTGGTCAAATGATAGCCAATATTTATGAAACTGGATATCTAGACCGTAATACAAGCTACAAAATGAGTTTTATAAAAGGTGTCCTTGGCGGTCTGGGTGGTGTTATTGGTGCCACAATCATAGTTGCTCTTCTATTGTGGGGTCTGACTTTAGTCGGGCACATCCCCTTTTTAAAAACAATCTCCGACAAAGCCCATAACACTCTCAATACTCAACAAAAATAAAACGTTGTAAAACCGTCCATGCTGACATTAAAGAGTTAGAGTCGTTTATAATATAGCTAATATGACGAAGGAGAAGGTTAGTACTAGGGCAGGCCGTCCAGTAAATGTTGCTGACTTTGTTCATCTGCATAATCATACGCAGTACAGTTTGCTCGATGGTTTAACAAAAATTCCGGCACTCATTGAGGAAACAAAACGGCTGGGTATGGAATCTATTGCCATCACGGACCACGGTACTTTGTCTGGCGTAGTTGAGTTCTATAAAGAAAGTAATGCTCTAGATGTAAAACCAATTTTTGGTATTGAGGCCTATGTTGCCCCCCGTAAGTTATCTGACAAAGACCCTGCCAAAGACAAAAATTATTACCACCTTATACTTATAGCTACTAGTAATGTTGGTTATGAAAACCTAATGAGGCTATCCACCATTGCTAATCTTGAAGGCTATTACTACAAGCCCAGAATAGACCATAGAACTCTAGAAAAATACCAAGAAGGCTTAATTGTTTTGTCCGGTTGTATCGGCGGTGAGATTGGCGACGCGTTGCGCCAAGGGCAGTATGAACAAGCCAAAAAAACTGCCGAGTGGTATAAGTCGGTTTTTGGTGACAGGTACTTCTTGGAAGTTCAAGACCACGGGCACCCCAAGCACCCCTCGCATTGGCCCGAGCAATTGACAGTCAATGAACAAGTTATAAAGCTCGGCAAAGAGCTTGATATAGAGTGCGTGATAACCTGTGACGCTCACTATTTGAAGCATGAAGATCAGGAGGCGCACGAAATTTTGTTGTGTGTACAAACCGGGTCATTTCTAAGTGATGAAAAAAGGATGACACTTAAAAATTTTGAACTCCATGTGACAGACCCAAAAGAAATTATCAGTCGGTGGGGGAAAGACTATCCCCAGTTTATTAAAAATACGGCCAAAATTGCCAAACGCTGTGCGGTAAAATTGGATCTCGGAAAGATCTTGATCCCAAAATTTCCAACGCCGAAAAACGAAACTGAAAAAAGCTACCTGGATAAATTGACTTACGCAGGTCTTGTTAGGCGCTATGTGCAGAATAGAAGCACAGATGGGACCGTGGCACAGATAAAAAAGATATTACCAAAAGAAATAGTTGAACGGGCAGACTACGAACTTGGTGTTATTGATAGGATGGGTTTTAACGGCTACTTCTTAATTGTTCAGGATTTTATCAACTGGGGTAAGGACCGTGGAATTATTTTTGGTCCAGGACGAGGCTCGGCCGCCGGTTCGATAGTGTCTTACGCTTTGAAGATTACGGAACTTGATCCACTCACTTATGACCTGCTGTTTGAAAGAATGCTAAACCCAGAACGAATTAGCATGCCAGATATCGACATTGACATCCAGGATAACCGACGTGATGAAGTAATTAAATATTGCGTTGACAAATACGGTTCTGACCGAGTAGCAAATATAGTCACATTCGGCAGGATGGCAGCCAGAAATGCAGTCCGTGACGTGGCACGAGTCTTGCAGGTTCCTTATGTTGAAGCTGATCGTTTGGCCAAGATGATACCCCCGCCAATTCAAGGCAGACATATACCGCTTAGCAAATCGATCCAGGAAAATAGTGATTTGTCCGGCGAATATAAAACAAATGAGACTGCCAAAAAAGTCTTTGATTTGGCCATGCAGCTGGAAGGGACAATAAGGAGCCACGGTGTGCACGCCGCTGGCGTGGTTATTGCCCCGGAAAATATTGTTAAATACGCACCACTTGAAATGGCCCAAAAAGGCGTAATTACCACTCAATACTCCATGGGGCCAATAGAAGACCTCGGATTGCTAAAAATTGATTTTCTAGGTTTGTCTAATCTAACAATTATCAAAAACGCTATGCGCATAGTCAAAAAAGTTTATAAAGAAAGTGTGGACCTTGAAAACTTGCCGCTGGATGATGTCAAGACCTATGAACTTCTTCAGAACGGTCATACAACTGGGGTATTTCAATTTGAGTCTTCTGGTATGAAGCGCTACTTAAAAGACTTAAGGCCCACCGTTTTTGATGACATTATTGCCATGGGCGCCTTGTATCGGCCAGGGCCGCTAACTGCTGGCCTGACCCAGAAGTTTATTAATCGTAAGAACGGCATTGAACCGATAACTTACGAGCATCCTAGTATGAAATCGGCACTGGAAACGACCTATGGCGTCTTGGTTTACCAAGAGCAAGTTATGCGTATTGCCCAGGACATGTGCGGCTTCAGTGGTGGTGAAGCCGATACTCTGCGCAAAGCCATAGGCAAGAAAAAACGTGACGTAATGGCCAAAATGAAAAAACAATTCATAGATGGGGCCGTAAAAACCTCCAATGTCACTAGAGAATTCGGCGAAAAGTTCTGGAAGGATCTGGAGGGCTTTGCAGACTACGCCTTTAACAAATCGCACTCGGCGTGTTATGGGCTAATCTCTTACCAAACGGCATATTTAAAAGCGCATTTCCCGTCAGCCTTTATGGCAGCCCTAATGACAAGTGACTACGATGACACCGATAGACTAGCCATTGAGATTAATGAATGCAAGAAAATGAGTATAGAAGTCTTGCCACCGGACGTTAATGAATCTTTTGTAGAATTTGCAATTGTGCCTAAGACTAAACAAATCAGATTCGGGATGGCGGCTGTAAAAAATGTTGGCACTGCAGCAGTTGAGGAGATACTACGCGCACGCCAGGAAGGTGCTTTTAATAGTCTAGAAGATTTTTTTTCGAGGGTAAGTACCCGCATAGTAAACCGAAAAGCTCTAGAAAGTCTAATCAAGGCCGGCGCACTAGACAGATTCGCGGAGCGAAGCATACTTTTGCATAATCTGGACATGCTGCTCGCTTATGCAAACCGCTCGCAAAAGCAAGCCGCTAGCGGCCAGACGGATCTTTTTGGCAATCAAACTGATGAGAATGAATCAAAACCTAAACTAGCGCTCGATGCCTCTGCGATCATATACTCAACTCACGACCAGCTGACCTGGGAGCGTGAGCTCCTGGGGCTTTATCTTAGTCAACATCCTCTGAAGGCCTTCGAAGGCTTTTTAGCAGAGCACACTATACCCGTAAATAACCTAAAGCCCGAACACGATAATCGTTCTGTTAGTGTGGGCGGGGCAATTCAGGATGTCAGGGAAATCACTACTAAAAGCGGTCAACACATGGCATTTGTAAAAATAGGGGACCAGTTTGGGGAAATTGAGCTAGTTTTATTCCCAAGTGTCTATCAAAAGACGACTGGTATTTGGAGCCGTGACAAAGTGGTTTTTATTAAGGGCAAAGTAACAACAAGAGACAAGACTGGTAGCAGTACCAACGAAGTAAAAATTCTAGTTGAAGATGCCCGGGAAGTGACGCACGAACAGGCCAGCGCTTACAAACCAACGGGCAAAAAGCCCAAACTACCCAAGGCCAAGGCGGTCGCACCATCTAGTTCAATATTAGAATTCACGGCCCCTGCACAAAAAGTATATATTAGGATGATAAACAGTGATCAGCCTGAGACTTTATTATCTCTGAAGACCGCTATTGATGAAAATAAAGGCGAAACCGAAGTGGTCTTAGTACTAGGCCCAGCGGATCAAAAACAAGCCATTAAACTACCTATGCGCATTTCACACACTGAACAGGTTCTAAAAAGTCTGAAAGAGTTAGTCGGGTCTGACAATGTCAAGGTTCAGTAGGTTAGGTGAGGATGACTACAGCCGCAAGTGCTGTAATTAGCAAGATGTCAATTAGCGGATGGGATAACAGGCTCTCGTCACCCTTATGATAACGCCTTTTGCGGTGCGGGTGGCGGGCAGCTAACACACTGCCAGCTAGCAGCATGCTATAAGTAGTGGTCGAATTATGCTGACCGCGCCATGCCAAACCCATCCCCAGTACTAACAGCGGCAAATATGGCCAATACACCTTTATATATCTGTTGCTTTGCTGGTGATGGTGACCGTGTCTTTTTTTATCGCTAAGCGATAATTTTTTAGTTTTTTGAGCCATAGTGATTTCTGGCCAAATTATAACACCTTAAGCGCTATCTAAAAACCGCAAGTGATAAAGCGCCATTGCGGCAGCTTGCACCACATTGAAGGATTCTTTTTTGCCAAACATCGGGATTTCGAGCAATTTTGAGCATTTGGCCATTAAGTCCGGATCCAAACCTGTAATCTCGTTTCCAACCACGAGTACTATTTTATTCTGAGGCCTAAAACCAGATAGATTAATAGATTTATCATTTTGTTCTAATCCACAAATTTCATAACCTTGAGACTTAAGTTTTACAATCACATCAACAGGATTATCGGCTTGTTCCCAATTCACAAGTTTCTCAGCCCCTAAAGCAGTTTTATGAATTTGTTTATTAATTTTCTCTGCCAAATGCGGCAACCGTTTGTCGTTTTGAAATTTTGGATAAGGAGTGTAGCCAGAAAGATAAACTTTTTCTAGGCCTAGACCCTCTGCCGTTCTAAGAAGTGAGCCGACATTATGGCAGCTGCGAACATTATGGGCTAGCAGAATAATTTTTATCATCTGCATTTACTATACCTTGCGAAACTGCTCATGCTATATACTTGGTAGATATGAGTCAAGATGCCAGATTAGACGAAGAGCAGGCTACTCAAAGACGGGCCCAGATACTTGGGCTTGATTACACGAATACCGCCCAAATACTTAATAAAGAACTATTTAAGGGACTTTTATCGGTTCAAGAACTTTATTCTATGAGGGCTATTCCAATTCAGTCAACTCAAGAGATGATTATTTTTGGTGTGACCAATACCACCTCACAACAGACGATGAACAATTTACGTCAGCGGTTTTTAGACCAGCGCGTGAGTTTTTCACTGATTTCTGATGCTGGTTATCGTGACTACATGAAGCTTTACGATCCACCTAAGGAGGTCGACTACCAGGATATTAGTCTGAAATCGGCCGGCCAAGCCGACATAGTCCGCCAGGTATCGGCCACATTGGAGCAAGTTAAGGCCGATGATATCCTGGCTTATCTTGTACAACAAGCCCACCTTTTAGGGGCGTCAGATATTCATACGGAAACTCAGGCCAAGGATGTACGGATTCGGTTTAGGATAGATGGAGTTTTACACTCAATTGCCCGGCTTTCCATGGAAAAATATCGGATACTAGTTTCAGCCGTTGCCAGTGCGGGCAACATCTCAACTTCGTCAAATGAAGCACAACAAGGCCATATTGCTCAAAAAGTTCGCATGGCCGATGGAGCGGAAGTGGATGTAAACGTCAGGCTTGAAACTGTCGTAACCATTAATGGTATGGATATGGTAATGCGGCTCTTCAATCTCAATCAAGACATGTACAACCTTGATAAGCTTGGACTCTCGGCTAGTGAAAGAGCGGTGGTTGATGGAATTATATCTCGCCCAAGCGGGCTTGTTTTGGCGGTTGGCCCCACCGGTTCCGGTAAAACCACCACCTTGTACTCTATGCTCAATAGTTTAAATAGCGATGGCCGCAAGCTGATTACCATTGAAGACCCCGTGGAATATCAATTCGCTGGAATTACCCAGATTTCAGTAACTACCAAAACAGCTGGCGAAACCAGCTTCGCGGACAAATTAAGGGCAGTCCTACGGCTTGACCCGGATGTAGTAATGGTTGGCGAAATTCGTGATATTGATACAGCCCGCACAGCCTTACAGGCTGCCTTGACCGGCCATTTAGTCCTGTCTACCTTCCACGCGTCATCGGCAGCGGCGGCAATGACCAGATTAATGGATGTAATTGGTGAAAACCCGTTATTTGTTTCGGCAATTCGTTTGGTTATGGCTCAGCGTTTGGTTCGCCGGCTAGACGACTCTATAAAACAAGCTTATCAGCCAGACGAACCAACACTTCAAAAAATAAGGTTGGTTATTGAGAGTCTACCTGAAGGGCTTGAGCGTCCTAATTTAGACGGACTACAGCTTTACAGAGCCGGCACATCTGCGGAAAATCCTTATGGCTTTCGCGGCCAAATAGCTTTGCGTGAGCAATTTCAAATGACTGCTGAAATAAGGCGTCTGATTGAGCAAAATAAGAATCTATCCGTTCAGGAAATTGAAGCAGCTGCTGTTCGGAATGGTATGAAAACTATGTTGCAAGACGGAATGTTGAAAGTCATTGCTGGCGAAACTACGCTGGAAGAAGTGTATCGGACAGTCGGTTAGGTCCTAGATTATAACTTTGGCGATTGTTGGGACAAGTCGCTCGTCAAGAACGCTCGGGATAATATTGTCAGCCGTAGGGTTTTCTACGAGGCTGGCAATTGCCTCGGCGGCGGCGATTTTGTGTTCATCGGTAATTTTTGAGACATGATTGTCGAGGGCCCCACGGAATATGCCAGGGAACGCCAGGGCGTTATTGACTTGATTGGGAAAATCACTGCGGCCGGTTGCCATGATTGCGGCGCCGGCTTTTTTGGCTTCGTCTGGCATAATTTCTGGAACTGGGTTGGCCATCGCAAAGATTATCGGGTCTTTGGCCATTGATCTGACCATATCAACATTTAACAGACCGGCTTTTGAGACACCAATAAAGATATCTGCCCCTTTTAGGGCGTCTTTCAATGAACCGGAAGTGTTTGAAGCATTGGTAAATTCCAGCAATTTTCTTTTTTCATCATTTAGATCCATTCTATCCTTCGAAACGATGCCTTTACTGTCCACGGCTAAGATCTCGGGCTTTGCATAGAGATGGAGCAATTTCATGATGGCAGTACCGGCGGCACCTGCCCCCACGCACACAATCCGGCAATCTTTCAGGCTTCGCCTGGTAACCTGCGTAGCATTAATTAACCCTGCAAGTACGACTATCGCGGTACCGTGCTGGTCGTCGTGCATGACTGGAATATTTAACGCTGCTTTGACGCGTTCTTCCACCTCAAAACAAATTGGCGCGGCGATGTCCTCTAAGTTAATACCGCCAAACGACGGAGCGATCGCCTTAACGGCCGCTACAATTTCATCAGCCGTGTGGACGTCAAGAATGATTGGTACGGCATCAATGCCAGCAAAATGCTTGAACAACATAGCTTTGCCCTCCATAACCGGTAGCGCGCCATAGGGACCGATATCTCCTAGCCCCAAAACTGCCGAACCATCGGAGATAACCGCAACCGAATTATTCAGCCAAGTGTAATCGCGTGCTTCTTCCGGGTGCTCGGCCACATAACTCGAAACCGCCGCCACGCCAGGCGTGTAATACGTACTCAATTTATTTTTAGTGTCCAGATTGTCCTTTAGCGTAATGCCAATTTTGCCACCAAGTTGTTTATGCTTTTTGAGAGCTTCCTTACCATAGTCCATAACAAGTATTGTAACAGAGAAAAAAATAGTGTAAGATAGCAGCTTATGCAATCTGTTATTCAGAAAATTGAGGAAAAGTATAAGAAATCTCAGGTCGTGGATGTCAGACCTGGTGATAATGTTAAAGTGCACCAAAAAATCCGTGAAGGTAATAAAGAGCGTGTCCAGATTTTCCAAGGCCTGGTCATTCGCGTTACTCAAAAAGACCGTCCGACTAGCCGAATTTTGGTCAGACGCATTGCCAGCGGCATAGGTGTAGAAAAAAGTTTTCTATTGCATAGCCCGCTCGTACTGAAAGTGGAAGTTACTAAGCGAAGCAAAGTTCGCCGGAACTATCTGACATACATGCGCGAACGAATCGGTAAATCAGCGCGCTTAAGCGGTGTTGAATTTGACAGTCAAGCAGTAAATACCGTTCGTGATGAAAAGGCCGAAGCCGAAGAAGAGAAGTTAAAAGAAGAAGTTGCTAAACAAGCTGAAATAGATGCCGCTAAGAAAGCCGAAGAAGAGTCTAAGTTAGAGGCAAAAGCAGAAGCTGCGTTGGCTCAGCACCAAGAGGTTGCTGAAAAACCGGCTGAGGAAACAAAAGAATAATCAAACCGTCCGAAGAGGACGGTTTTTTGATTTTGGCAAAGGCTCACCTTTGTCTTCTTGGCCTGGAATGCGTAGCTCTTCAGGTATGAAACCGTTGACAACTGGCAATTCAACTGCACTGGCTAGCGATAATCCGCCTACTATCAAGGCAACGCTGGCGAGGCCGTCAACGACAATTTCAGAAGCTCTTTTGATTTCCATAATTTCTAAAAGTGTAGCATATGTACGGTGCTAAAATGTAGCTCATGATAGTTGGCATTGATGAAGTGGGGAGAGGATGCTGGGCCGGCCCGCTTGTTGCAGCGGCAGTTTTATTAAATAGTCCTGTCCGTGGGCTTAAAGATTCGAAACTTCTTACAAGGTCCCAGAGGGAAAAATTGTCTCAAGATATCCGTACAAACGCAGAAGTTGGTCTTGGCTGGGTCAGCTCTAGACAAATTGATGATCTTGGTCTAACAGCTGCAATTAATCTTGCCATGCATCAAGCTTTAGTTGCAATTAAAGCTGACTACGAAGAAGTAATAATTGATGGCAACCATAATTTTCTAGCGGACATGCCCAAAACTAGAGCAGTAATTAAGGCTGATCTGACAATATCTTCAGTAAGCGCGGCCAGCATAGTTGCCAAAGTAGCAAGGGATCAGTTTATGTCAGAACAAGCATTAAAATTTCCAAAATACGGCTTTGAAAAGCACGTTGGCTACGGCACTAAATTCCATATTGAAATGTTAAAGACCCATGGCGTTTGTGAGCTTCATAGAATGTCTTATAAACCTATAAGGGCCCTCGTATCATGACCAATTACCAAACTGGACACGACGCCGAAAAAGTAGTTGCCGAACATCTTGCGGACAGGGGTTTTAAAATAATAGAACTAAATTGGAAGACTAAGTGGTGCGAAATTGACATAGTTGCGCGTAAAGACAGAGCTATTTACTTTGTAGAGGTTAAGTCTCGGCGTGGTGACTCTTTTGGCAGTGGGCTTGATTACATTACTAAACCGAAGCTTCAAAAAATGAAGTTTGCTGCCGAACTATGGGTGACTAACAAGAACTGGGATGGTGATTATCAGTTGGTGGCTGCAGAGGTTGACGGCGCCAAGATAACATTTATTGATGACCTTTTTGTTTGAAAAAGTTTTTTACTTCTTTAAGATCTCTTTTTTTCCAATCGCATTGCCACTCCAATATTTCCAAACCTTGTTTGTACGAGCGGTCTAGGCTTGGGTTTAAGCGAGGCTCAAAAAAAGTTCGGTATTCGTGTGTGAAACCCGGATCGCTAAAAACACGGGCGGCGTATAGAGGCATTCTAGAAAAACTTAAATCAGAGCCAAGGTTCTCCTCCAGCCAACCCCAGTTCTGCTTCAGCCATTCCCAAGTAGCCAGCCGGGCATGACGGTTTAAGAAACTATAAGGTATCCAGTATCCCACATCTTGTAGTCTCACTGAGGGGGAGTTAATTAAGCCGAGTGCTTGTTTTATTATTGCAGGTTGTTTAAAGCCAGTTAGCGCGGCTGTCAGTATAGTTCGTTGTTCACTTAGCTTTGATTTGTTGTATAAGTTTAGTAGCTTGTCATATTCTTTTTGGCCACCAAGCCGGGCAACAGTTCCAAAAACCGTGCCACGAAGGTCTGGATCAATATCTATGGCTAAGCCTGGGTTTAAATCTTCGCTGTCAGTAATAGACTCGAATAACTGCTGGCATTTTTTTACGACATTTGGCTCGTCGGCCGCCGCCGCTAGCCCCAAGACGATAGGTCTTAGAAGCTGATCAAAGTGTGACTCATTCTTTTTCCGTGTCCACCCAATGCGTTTTAGTTCCTTGGCTACTAACTTTAGCACAAATGGTTTCATGTCGGTTCTGAGTTCTTCGTCGTCAAAAATCAATTTAATTGAACCCAGTGATGAGGCAATTATGTCCCAGACCGCATAGTTTTCTTCGTCTCCAAAATTTATCAGAAATTCTAGGGCATCAGTTGTACTTGCTTTGCCAGACTTGGCGGCTTCCAAGCTATCGCTTAATATTCCAAGGCGATCAAGCGGCTCAAAATGACCACGCCGCGTAAGCTCGCCTAGTCGTTCCAGGTGACTGGCATTATAAGTTGTTCTGAAGAAACCGCTCTCTCCAAAATTCAGTTTTAGGCCATCAGTCTTTTTGGGCTTAATAACGGCTTCTTGTTTATCAAATAGCACATCTAGACCATCTTCATTGGCAGCAAGGGCTACTGGCCATAAAACTTGGGATTTAAAACTATGTTTTGGGTTTAATATAAATCTCTGTTGCTTTAGTTGAACGGTGTTGTCGCTGATAGTGGCTTGAACCAGCGGAAAACCAGAGTTAGTCGTCCAAGCGTGCATAAATTGTTTAACAGGCTTATCAGATGCTTCTTCCAGCGCGGTCCATAGATCAACCGTGTCCGTGTTGTCGTAGGCATGTTTGGTAAGGTAGTGTTTTAAGCCTGTTTGGAAATCCTCTGGCCCTAAAAACTGCTGGAGCATATGTATAATACTTGAACCCTTGCTATAACTGATAGTATCGAATATTGTTCTAATTTCGTCTGGATGATTAACAGATACTTCAACAGGATGTGTATGCTCTAACGCGTCTAGCTTCAAAGCCTGCTGCCGTTCGTCAATAATAAATTGAGTCCACATTTCCCATTTTGGGAAGATATGGTCAACTGCAAGATACTCAATCCAGCTTGCAAAGCCTTCGTTGAGCCACAAGTCTGTCCACCAGCGCATAGTCACTAGATTTCCAAACCATTGGTGAGCGAGTTCGTGTGCTACAACCATGGCCACGTATTGTTTGTTGGCTAAAGTTGAGTGAAGTGGATCAACTAGCAATGCTTGCTCGCGGTAAGTAATCAAGCCCCAATTTTCCATAGCGCCGCTCGCAAAATCTGGCAAGGCGACCATGTCGCACTTAGCAAGCGGATAATTAATGCCAAAATATTCTTCATAGAATTCTAGGCACTTAACCGCTACTCCAAGGGCGAAATCTGTGAGTTTAGCATTATCAGGCGTGGCGTAGGTTCTTACGACAGTCCCACTTTTAGTTCTGGCTTCCATGTGCTTTAACTTTCCAAAAACAAAAGCTAGCAGATAGGTGGACATATGTGGTGTTGTTTCAAATACGGTCTCTTGCAGATTGCCTTTTTTGGTTTGTTTTTTTGCAGGTGTATTGGCAAGAACTGTCTCGCCAATCGGCGTTGTTAGAACCAAATCGAAAGTTGCTTTAGCTTGAGGCTCGTCAATGCACGGAAAAACTTCACGGGCGTGGTGGCTTTCAAACTGAGTCGCAATTAGTGACTCGTCCCTTCCTTCATACTCAAAGAAACATGGATAAACTCCACTCATGTTTTTAGTAATCTTACCGCTGAACTCCAATCTGACCGTGTAGGAGGAAGGGTAGAGCAGCTCATGTGTATGTAAGCGTACTTCATCGTATTTGTTTTGGGAGTTAACTCTGGCTACATCTACTTTTTGATCGCCGTTCTTAGTGTGACGTGTAACGTGGGCAACTAAGATCTTGAGACCCTTTTGGTGGAATGTCAGTCGTCTTGAAGGCCGGCCAGTCTTTTTGCCAGAAATAATTACTGAACCATTAAACGTCATGGCTTGTTTGTCAGGTTTTAGATCCAATATATAATGTCGCGGCTCAAATTGTTCAAATAGCCGCCTTACTTTTTTGCTCATTACTCTTATTTTAGCACGGGCTAACACTTGACCGCAGAGGTGTGAAGGAGTATATTGGGCTATGTACTAGTCGGCCGGCAGGTCGACTTTTTTCATGCACAACTACCACACCGCTTCAGCCTGTCGCCCGGCGTAGTCGGCTAAATTGTTAAGCCTGTGGCTGTTGTAGCAGACAAATATAAGTGCGAAAGGATTAAAGATGGATATGGATTTTAAACAACTAGCAGTAGCCATTAAAGCTATTGCCGAAGAAAAAAACTTACCGGAAGAGGCCGTTAAAGAAGTTGTTGAGCATGCACTAGCTGCTGCTTATCGTCGTGATTATGGCGACCGCGAACAGGACGTACGCGTCAGTATGAATATTAATACTGGGGACGTTGATGTGTATGTCACCAAAGAAGTGGTTGAAAAAGCCAGTGATCCGCTTATAGAAATAAGTCTTTCGGACGCATCAGTCATGAAAAAAACCGCCAAAATTGGTGACCAAATGGAAGTTCATGAAAATATTGCCAACTTTGGACGAGTTGCTGCACAAACCGCTAAGCAAGTAATTTTACAGCGTTTACGCGAAGCCGAACGTGAAATTATTATGAACGAGTACGAGGATAAAATTGGCACCGTTATTAACGGTATAGTATCCCGGGTTGAAGGCAATATTGTGCGCGTTGAGCTAGGTAAAGCCCAAGGCATTATGCCCAAAAGTGAACAAATCCAAGCCGAGCACTATCACCCCGGCCAGCGACTAAAAGTATTCCTAAAAGACGTAGAGCGTGGCTTCCGCGGCCCACAACTGGTGGTTTCAAGAGGCAATAGCCAGTTTATTGAGTGGTTGTTTAGAGCCGAAGTACCGGAAATGGAAAATGGCGCTGTGGAGATTAAGGATATCGCCCGTGAAGCCGGCGTCCGAAGCAAAATAGCTGTGCATAGTACTGTGCCTGGCGTTGATCCAGTTGGCACGTTTGTTGGCGGTCATGGTACGCGTGTTAATGCGGTAATGAGTGAAATTGGTGAGCAAGAGAAGATTGATATCGTAGTTTGGAGTGACAACCTCACTGATTACATTACTAATGCTCTTAGCCCGACTAAAGTTACAAAAGTAAGTATTGATGAGGGCGCCAAAAAAGCTAAAGTTATGGTTCCCGAAGATCAATTGAGTATAGCCATTGGTAAAAGCGGCCAAAACGTCCGTTTAGCCAGTAAACTGACTGGTTACGACCTAGATATCATGGCCGAAGAGCGGGCCGGAGAACCTAAAGTTGAAGCTGTTGCCAAGCCAACTGTGCCTAAGCTCAAAAAGAAGGAAGCCTTGGAATCTTCCTTGCTCGAAGCTATAGAAGAGCACGGTGTAGAAGAGAAGTAAGGACTCGAGCCTCCCCAGTCAACGAAGTGAGCTGGGACTCTTGACCATCAGTGCAAGAGTACTAGTCCGCGCTACTATTGACGCACCAGTACCAGCACATCTCGTCGCTTTCTTCTACGGTCCAGCTCAGCGTAGCTAAGGCTACGCATCGCTCGGGTCCTCGAACAAATCGCCAAGCTGCACTAGTCCTGAAGCCCCACTAGCAACCCGAACTAGCACTCTTGCACTGCGACTGCCAGAAATGCTATTATGAATTCGTGGTAATAAGCATTTATAGTTGCCAAACGAGGGTGAGATTTTATGCAGAATAATGAATTTCAAGATTTCTTAAGCCACTTAACAGATAACGCTATCAATAGCTTAAAACATGCCGATGCTATAGCGCGTAGTTTTGGCAGTGCTTACGTGGGCACTGAACACTTATTGCTTGGCCTGCTTGCTCAGGATACAAGCATGGGCGCTAAAATTCTCGACGGCGCTGGTGTTACCTTGGACCGCGCGCGCTTGGTGCTGAACCTTACACCTAAAACTCTAGTTATCAATCTGGGCGCTAAGGGACTTAGTGAAACCGCTAAGTTAACACTGAAGATGGCCCAGGAAGTGGCTCAAGACTTTAGCCAAGATTTTACCGGTACTGAGCATATCTTATATAGCATTCTAAATCAGAAGAATGCCCGAGCCACAAAATTGCTTAAAGATATGAATGTTGACATAGATGGTCTTGTTAGCGAGATTGAGCAGTTTTTGAATAAACAGCAGTATGAAGATAATAGTGAACACGCCACTGAAAAATCACATCGCAATAGACGTACCAAAAAGTCGGCAGTTGATTTTTTTGGCACCGATCTAACTGACTTAGCTCGACAGGGGAAGCTTGACCCTGTGGTCGGCCGCGAGCCGCAAATTCGGCGAGTAATAACCATCTTAAACCGACGAACTAAGAATAACCCGGTGCTTATTGGCGAGCCGGGTGTAGGTAAGACGGCTATTGTTGAGGGACTAGCGCAACGAATAGTTACTGAAGACGTTCCGGATAGCTTGCTCGATAAGCGGATTGTTATGTTAGATCTGGCAAGTATGATCGCTGGCACTAAATACAGGGGTGAGTTTGAAGAGCGTCTGAAAAAAGTTATGAGCGAACTTGAAAACGATAAACGCACCATCGTTTTTATCGATGAATTACATTTGATTGTAGGCGCTGGCGCCGCCGAGGGCGCCATGGATGCTGGTAATATCTTAAAACCGGCACTTGCTCGTGGCAAAATTCAGCTGATTGGCGCAACAACTACCGCAGAATATACCAAACATATTGAAAAAGATGCGGCTTTAGAGAGACGCCTGCAACCCATACAAGTACCGGAAGCTACCGAAATTGAAACGTTAGCAATTTTAAAAGGCCTGCGAAAACACTATGAAGAGTTTCATGGTGTGAGCGTGAGTGACGATGTCTTAGCCGATACCGCATCATTTGCCAAGCGCTACATTAACGACCGATTTATGCCAGACAAGGCCATTGATTTGCTAGACGAAACAGCCGCTTATCTTCGCGTTGATAAGGGCAAAACAGCCCCAGAAGTGCGCAAACTCCAAAAGGAGCTAAAACTGGTTGAGACACGCACCGAAGATGCTGTTGACAAGGAAGATTACGCAACAGCCGCCAAATACAAACAAAGGGCCTC
>DATIIF010000055.1:0-15107 GCA_035479935.1 Patescibacteria group bacterium | reverse complement strand
AGAAGTTACCAAAACCAATGCTAGTAAATTAACAGAGCTCGTTAATAAATTTCCTGGGTTACAACGCCGCATGGAAGAAATCGTTCCAAATCTCTATAGCGATTACGCCCATACGCCCGAGAAAATTCGCGGTGCTATGAGTGTAGCTCTGGAAACGGCCGACAAGAAGAAAAAGGATCTGGTGATAGTTTATGAGCCACTAACTAATCGCCGGCAGCACTTCATGATAGATGATTACCAAGATTGCTTTAGTGGAGCGTCTAAAGTCTATTGGATACCTAGTTATTTGGCCCGGGAAGACACTGACCAGCGAGTTATTCCGCCTCAGGAGCTAATTTCACACCTTTCTGACCCCAAGATTGCTGAAGCTAGAGAAAGAGATGATCAGCTTAAGAAAACCATCCAGAAGCACCTGGATGAAGGCGACATGGTTGTTGGCATGGCAGGCGGTGGCGGTGACAGCCTAGACGAATGGTTACGGGCGGAATTTCACAGATAACACAGTTACTCTTTGCCGAAGTCCTTATGCTATGATTGACCTATGAAGCTGAGTCTCCGGCACCATGCAGCTAATCTGCTGCTGTATAAGCCTAAGCGTTTTACGACGGTTGTAATGCTACTTATTGTGTTTGCCGGTGGCCTAGGTTCTTTATTCGCAGGAATTACCGCTAGAACTTTGACTCGAGATTCATTAATGTCCCGAGCGGTGACTACTGCGGACGCTCTGAATGTTAAGGAGATAGAATCACTTAAAGGTAGCGACATGGACGTAAAATCGGTAGCTTATCAAGATATAAAGCATCGTTTGAGCCAGATAAAATCGGATAACCCGGATTTGCGTTTTGTCTACTTGTTAGGCAACAGGGGCTCAGATATATATTTCATGGTTGATTCCGAATCGCCCGCAAGCAACCTATACTCGGCCCCTGGTGAAGCTTATCCGGAGGCTTCGGGCGAGATAAAGGGATCGTTTGTAGTTAGCAAGGCTTTCATTGAGGGACCTTTGTCCAGCAACGGCCGGGAGTGGCTATCAGCTTTGGTGCCAGTTGTAGACAACTCTACGGGCAATACTGTGGCACTGCTTGGTATAGACCTGCCAGTCTACGGATATTACCGACAGATATTTATCTACTCCCTCATTCCTCTACTTCTAGCAGCCATACCATTCGCCGGATTACTTAGAGACCGTGAATTACAGCGCAAGGAACAGGAGATCAGCCAGCTCAAGACTCAGTTTGTGTCAGTAGCCTCACACGAGCTCCGTTCTCCTTTGGCTGGCGTACTTTGGGCTACACAAACACTGATTAAACCCGGTAGCAACAAAAACATTACCGAGGAGCAGCACGGCCTGTTGGTGGATGTCTACAGCAGCACCGCGCTGTCCTTGGCGACGGTCAACGAGATTTTGGATTTTTCTATTTTTGACCGTAATAATGCCATGAAGCTTCAGCATGAAAGAATAAATCTTTTCACGGTTCTTAAAGAAGTTGAGAAAATCTTAAAGCTAAGCGCTAAAGAAGCTGATGTTCAGATTAAGTTTGCCGATAAATGGCCGGAGACTATAGAGGTCAGCGGTGACGTTGCCGCTCTTAAGCGAGCCTTTACAAATATTATTACCAACGCCGTAAAATATAGTCCGGCGGGCAAGAAGATTGAACTTGTTTATAGCTCGGAGCATGATGAGCATGTTATTGCCGTGCGAGACCACGGTATTGGCATCCCTAGAACAGAACAGAAGAGGGTGTTGGAAGGTTATTATAGAGCCACAAACGCTACAAAATTCCAAACCCGTGGCACAGGTCTGGGGCTATGGATTACGCGACTTATAATTGAACAGCACGGCGGGCGACTGTGGATTAAATCTAAGGAGGGCGAAGGTACTATTGTTTTTGCAGCTTTACCAAAATTTGAGATTAGCCCAAAGCTTCCATAATCTGTTTGGCAATTGTTCCAAGATCTAGCGCGCTTTTCGATAAGTATGTTGTCACACCGGCCTTCATGGCGGCGTTCACGGATGCAGTTTCTTCATCAGTAGACAGAATAATAACTCTTAGATCTTTGCCTTTAGCCGTCTTGCGCAACTCTTGAACCATTTGCATGCCGTCCATAACCGGCATCCTTAGGTCAGTGACCACCAAATTAACGTCGTTGTCCTCAAGTTTTTCTAGTGCCTCTTTACCATTGCTGGCCTCAATAACTTTAATATCACCCTGAGATAAGAAATTGACCAAGCTATGGCGGATTAAGCCATCGTCATCAACTACTAAAACTGTTTTAGCCATAGATTAATAATAAGATGTGCGGCCTGTTATTACCAGCCAACTTTTGGCTTATCGGTTGTCGCCTTTGCCACCAATTTTGCCTGTCTGATGGCGTCTGGCTAGTTTGGAAATATTTTGACTGGCCAAATCATCAAATGAAATATCCAGGTTTTTAGCTAGCACGGCAATGTACCATAGAACGTCACCCAGTTCTTTAGTTAATTCTTGCCTATCTCCATCACTAATTTTGCCACTTTTATCGCGTAGTATTTTCTTAATTTTGTCAGCAAATTCGCCGCTCTCACCCACTAGGCCCAAAACTTTATCCATAAAACCAATGCTGAGAACTGCTTGTCCAGGTTTGCCGGTAAGATCAGTTGCCAGAGCCTTTTTTTGATATTCATCAAACGTCATAGATTCTCCCATTCTCATCTATCTTAACAGCTCCCGCACGTAGCACTTCAATTGCGTCATCAACTATACGGATTATGGTAGAAGGTTTGCGGTCGGATAGATCGCCTCCATCCACATAAAAATCCACTTTATCGCCAAAATATCCTCTAGCTTGCTTAATGTCTGTTGCTTCTGGCTGGCCGGGCAGGTTGGCACTCGTCGTCAGCAGAGGACCAGTAGTTTTTAGCAGTCTTAGGATTTCCTGATTTTTTGGGATGCGAACAGCCAGGCTTTGCTTGCCAAGATGCAAGTATTCTAAGTCACGACCGGTCGGGATGATTATACTAATTAGGTTGGGCCAAAACTGCTCTACGGCCTTGAGGTAACGGGCTTTAATGCCCAACTTGACCAGCTGCTCCGCTGAAGCAGCAATGATGGTACCTGGCTTAGACTCACGAGATTTTAGGGCGTACAGACGATTAACGGCATCTTGGTCAGCAGCCGAGCAAACTAACCCATAAACTGTGTCCGTTGGTATAACTCCAACTCCGCCTTTCCGAAGAAGAGTTATTACTTCCCCGTTACTTAACGTGTTAAGTAATTTCATGAGTGGTTGTCATTAATTGGTTCATATTTCTACTAATTCATGGTAACATTTCGCAATATGCTTCTTGAGCGAGAACCCTTGCCCGAAACCCAGCTGATTGTACCGGATGCCCTTTTGCCAAACTCTAAACAACGGCTTCCTGAGCTAAATAGTGAGACCCTGGCATTATTGGGCGAGTTTGGTTGGTCACGTGTTGGTTTGATGGTAGCTTTTATAGATAGTGCCGGCAATGTCATGATGCTTGGACATAACGGTAGGGATAAAAATAATCATGGTGCACTGGGGCCTCTTGGAGAAACCAGCCAACAATCTGGACCAGTAATTGAGCAGCCGATAGAAACTCTTTTTCGCGGTATTCAGGAAGAATTAGGTATACAGCAACCATCTAATCTGGAATTTTGGATGCATTCCCGTGGTGGCTGGGTAATAAATCACTGGCCTAGAGGCAATGATTACGCTAATCAATTTGCCTGCGCCATCTCGTTTCCAGTATTTATTAATGACGCAGTGCGGGGTCATCTTTCTTCAATACCACATGGTACAGAAGAAATAAGTAGTATGAGTTTTCTTTCAGCTGATGAAATTTTAGCCATGGATGAGACAGCGCTCAGGCCAGGTGTAAAAGCCTGGCTTTCACAGCTTATTAACGCTGATTTACTCAACCCAGACCAAAACCAAAAACTACAGAAGGTTGATTTTTCGAATATTTACGAATCTTCGCTACGTGATATTGAACTGCAACCATGAAAAAAATCTTGGTCGTAGCAGGGCCATCGGGTATAGGTAAAACCTACTTAGCTGAACTATTAATGACCCGTTTCCCTGGCGTTTTCGAACAAGGCGATTGGTATACAACACGTCAGCCAAGACCCAATGAAGTCTTTACTGACAGAATTTTTGTTTCAGAATCAGAGTTCTTGAAGCGAGAAAAGGCTGGTCAATTTTTTATAGCCGAAAAATTTCACGATAACTGGTATGGTCTGCCAAATTCGTTATTTCAAAAAAACAAGCATGTAATTGTCAACACCTGGCCTGGTTTAATTCCTAGATTCATAGATAAAAAAGGAACTCTCCTATTAGGCCTAACTGTTGAGCCTGAATCGAGTTTGAACTTACTAAAAGCAAGGATGGCAAAGCGCGGCTACACTGAAAAACAAATGTTGGAGCGGTTAGAGCTTGCGCAAAAAGACATTAATGACATGAACTCCGTGGCAAGCAACATATTGCAAAACGGCAAGATTTTCACAATTAAAGACAACTCGACGCTAGGCATAGAAGTCATCCCTTGGGTCGAAACACAAATATTTTAGGCTAAAGACCGAGGTTGCTATCGGTAAGGTCAGAGGCCTTTAGGTCTGTAGCGTCATCTAAGCTAGAGACTGTTTTGTCGACTTCATCTTTGGTCTTAGCTACGTCGCTGGCTGTCAATTTGGTCGAAGCAGTTGTAGCCGTAGTGCTATTGGTGGTACTTTTGGTAGATTTGTTGGACTGCATGTACATATAAACTGCGGCACCAGACAGAGCTGCAGCCAATAAGACTATTAAGATGATAGCCATTTTGCTACTCTTTTTAGCTTTTGGGGACGGGGGCATTGTAGGGGCTGGCCTATCGCCCAGACCCGTATTGCTTGGTTCAGGATTAGGAGCTATCGGCTCTGGCGGCGGGGTAGTTTCAAGCGGAGTAGTCGGGACAGCCATGCTCGGTTCTACATTTGTCGGCTGAGCATCCATAACTGGAATGCTGGTTGATGATGGCTGCTCACTTTGGTTGTTATAGTTTTCGTCCATGGTTTATTGCTCCTCTTGGCTCTCAAGTTGCTTATGCAAGTCTTCAAGAGTAGGTTTAATAGTATTTTTAACGTAATCTTTGATAGCTACAGAATCACTAAGCACTTGCGCGCGAGCCGTGCGGGCTGCCTCGAGAGATGCTTTGAAGCCAGTTGGGTCGGCCATGCAGTTCATTTCTTGCAGATCGGAAATTGCTTGCTGGTAAGACGACATGTCCGTTTCAAAAGTTGCTATCTTGGTTTTCAGCTCATCTATTTGGCTATCAAGCGTAGTGGTATCAAGACCTTGGTCCTTAAGTTGAGTGGACATCTTCGTTAGGCGGTTAACCAAATTGGTGTAAACCTGTTTTCGGCTGGTCTCGACGCCTTTGATCCGGACACTGGTACTCTTTACGATACCTTGGGCATTCTTGCACTTAGCCTTAATGTTGGCTTGCTGAAGTGTGGATAGTCTTGTCTTGAAGGCGGTTTTATGACTTTCAATACGCTCGGACATGGTAGTTTTTCCAGTCTCTTGGTCGGAACTAGTTGTAGTATTAGTGCCTTCATCAGCCCAAGCTACCCCAACCGTCAGCATAGGCAAAATAACTGCCAACGACAGAATAAACCTAGTTTTTCTTTTCATTATTTTTGATAATCCTTCTTTACTATTGAATATTTTAGCATAAGCGGCAATTTAGAAGCACAATAAATATTACTGATAATACCCGTTTTCAACACCGGTCGTTTGAGTTACGTCTTTAATCTTAACCGGCGGGGCTGTCTTGCCATCATCGCCTGCATCTATGCTCATAGCATAGTCGGCAGTTTCTTGATCGGTATTGACTCTAAAAATTAGGCTCGAGCCGCTTAGCCAACGCAAAGGATCTTTTATGCCGCCTTTTGTAAACAATACTTGGTCTTGGCCGGTGGCGATATCGTGAGACACCAAAGCGCCTTTACCGTCGCGATTGTCTACCCACAGGCTGTGTTTGCCGTCCGGGCTATCTGTAAATACATGCGAAATTACGCTGGCCGGCTGGCCGGAAAGCTTAGTGGCTTTGCTGTCGCCTATTTTGTAGTCATACCAGTCATTAGTCGTGCCGACAGTTATGTGGTCGTAAGAGCTGCGGAACAAATTCCAAGTTTCGGTGGACAAAATGGTTTGCTTGCCAGTGCCATCACTATTGATACTGAAGAACCCGCTACTTGAAGCGTTTTGGTAAGCGCCGGATGGAGCGTAATAAATTTTGCCCTTTGCTAAAACCACGTCATTGAAATAATTACTCGACGCTAGATCCCGACTTTGACCGCTCTTGTAGTCATAGCTAACTAGTCTTTCTCGTTTTGAATTAGCCGCACTGGCGCCGGCAGCAACAGCAACAAAGATCAACCTATCACCATTCCAGCCAATTATTCTTATTCTCTCAGATTGCGCAACCTTATCTGAAGAATTGTCACTTAGATCTACTAACAACAACGTACTTAGTAGGTAGCCATCTTTGTTGTGTTTGTTTTCACGAGTTGATACGTAGGCTACTACTTCATCGGTAGGGTGCGCAACAAGTACTAAATCAGAACGCTCACTGCCAGTGCCAGCTAGCACTAAACTCTCATTCTTGCCATCGACATAGACAGAATAAAGATCATAATTACCCGACCTTTTAGAGATAAACGCCTGTTTACGATTTACAACTAGCTTAACGTTTTGAAGGCTTTTTGTACTTAGAGGTATGGCGACTTGTTCATCCCGATATCCTGAAGCCTTAATAGTAACCGTCAGGTCGGCTTCTTGGTCTTTAGTGTCTACTGTCAGCTTAATTAATCCCTTTTCGTCAGACAAAGCAGTAGCGTCTCCGCTGGAAGCTTCGGCTTTAGCTACCGGCTTGCCAGACAGAAAATCAGTTACCGAGAAAGAGTATTGGCTACCTACAGGCGTCAGCTTAACATCGTTCAACGGATTGCTACCCCACCCTACTGTAATTTGTTGGCTTTCCGGTGCAAAAGCCCTTTTTTCAACTGTCAAAGTAGCGGCACCAAGTTTGATATGTTCCAGCTTAACTTTGCCATCACTGTCAGTTAGGCCACTTTGGCCAGCTATAGACACCTGGACGTTTTTAAGCGGTTGAGTAGTGCTATCATCGAATACCGTGACTGAGGCACTGGCTCGCACACCTAAATTATTGAAAATAAAGTAGCGGCTAGCCGGAAATGACAATAGCCCAACTACGAGTGCAATAAACAGGCTGATTGTCGCCCAGCGCAATTTTTTATTCTGCCACCAGCGCGAAAAAAAATCTTTAACTTTTTGTTTGAAGCTAGGTTTTTCACTAGAGAAGGCTTTTGTCAGCTCTTTGTCTTCGGCTGCCAGTAAGGCATCGCTCTCTTTGTTAACTATGTCGTCGACGACTTCTTCAGTTGTTTCGTCTTCACCGCCCAAGGTAGCCCGGCTATTAGGCTTTTTATCGTCTGCTGCACCTTCCACATCTTCAATTCCAGGCAAGGGAGCCGATTGTTCGGCGAATATATCAATTTCTGGTTTTTCGTCCGTCTGCGGTTCAGGATCTGGCACCGAAGGATCCATAATCTCTTTTACGTGTTTTTCCAAAGCACTATCGGGAGCGTCTTCGTTGTTTTCTTGATTTTTTAGCATGGCGTTTATTAGTTACTTTTTTAGTAGTTGCTTTTAGGGTCTCAGTTGGCGGAGATTTTGGTTTTTGAGTTCTCTTGCCAATATACCACACCACTCCAGCAAGCAGTAATAAGACGGCGGCGAGACCAATCATAAAAAATGTCTGACCGTTGTTGGCAACCGGAGGTGCAGCTTGCTGCTGGACATAAGACATTACATCTTGGTTACTGGAACTACCGGTGTCAATCGTAATACCTGAGAGGTTATTGTTTAACGAGCCTGATGCTACTGTGTCCTGTAGATTGGATTGTTGCAAAAAGATATTAGGACTGCCTATATTCTGTGGGTTAGCAGTCTTAGTTGACTGTTCATTATTTTGAGTCCCAGTTGGCTGCATACCGCTTTAGTATACGCTAAATCCTTGCCAATTTTGCCCGTCACGCACGGCTATTTATAAAGTTGTTGACAACTCCGGCAGTAAGCGTACATTAGAACTCATGGTTAACTTTAAGCACACCACACGTCTTGCCAGTCTCATTATTGTGGCCGATGGGGAGTGTTTGTTTTTGTAACCAAATAAATAATTAAACTAAGACAAACCGACCTCCCCGCCCTGACGCGAGGAGGTTTTGTTTTGTCTGAAAGGAAATAAAATGCCAGTATCAACACAAGAGATGGGCTTTGGGTCTCGACAAGTTACCGAAGCTCAGCCCCAAGTAGAGCATTCAGCTGAACGTCACGAAGGAGCCTTGAAACACATCGTCGAGGAGCTTGGGCATGTGGCCGGAGGAGTATTGCATGTGGTTGGTGAAGTTGTTTCACCACAATTGCATCACGAAGGCTCAAGCGAGCACACATATAAAGGTCAGAAACATCCCAGATTACCTGGCTTGGTTGATCCTAGGGGCTAAGGAGCCAGTCTATTAATATCCCTCGGGAAGAGAGTGGCTTCTTTGACGTTGTTCAGGCCAATCATTTTCTCCGTTAGACGCTCTAAGCCCATGCCAAAACCACCGTGCGGAGGCATGCCTGCGGCCATAGACATTAAGAAATATTTGAAGCCCGGGTCATTTGAGTCGCCACCAGCTTTTTCCTTGAGTTGCCTTACTAGAACCTCATGGTTATTTTCGCGCATTGATCCAGTCACAATTTCGAGTCCTCTAAATAATAGATCAACGCGGTCTGCTAGTTCCGGTTTACCATCTTGGGCTTTGTGATAAAACTTCATTTCGTCAGCCGGCCAGTCGGTCACAAAGATTGCTTCACTACCTAAGTTTTGTTTGGCGTGGTCGCAAATCCATTTTTCTTCATCTGGACGCAAGTCTTTTTCGCCAACCGTGCTAGTACCTGTGGCTTTTGTGTATAGATCATGAATCTCAGCCATAGACATTGACGGAATGCTTTGGGGCAAAACTGGTTCTGTGGCATTCAGTTTCTTAAGGTCGGCTTCGCAGTGTTTCCAGATATAAGTTGCAACAAAGTTCATGAGTCCGCTTAAAAACGTTTTGAGATCTTCAATACTCACAAAACCCATTTCCGCATCAACTGAAATATACTCGGTCATGTGCCGAGTTGTGGCGCTGGGTTCAGCCCGGTAAACCGGTGCTATTTCAAAAACCCTCTCAAACACACCAACCAACATTTGCTTATAAAACTGCGGGCTTTGGGCTAAGGTGGCCTCTTTACCAAAATAATCAAGCTTAAAAACTTCCGCGCCTCCTTCCGTCGCAGCGGCTAAAAGCTTTGGCGTTTGCACTTCTGTGAAGTCATTTTGGTAGAAATATTCCCGGAGTGCTCGAGTAATTCCATCCCGAATTTTGAAAATTCCAGTTTCGTTTAAATTGCGCAGATTTATCGGACGATATTCAAATAATGTATCTAGATTTTCGGCCTTATGGTCAATTGGCTTATCAATTTCTACAGGCGGTTCTTCGCTCACTGGCACTTCAATTGTAACTTTTGGTTCATGGATCTCTGCCCCGCCTGGCGCCCGCTCATCGCCCACAACTTGTCCCTCAATACTTAAAACCGTACCGATTTGCAAGCCGCGCAATTTCTCCATTTCATCATCAGATTGCACCAAAACTTGGGCCACTCCGCTGCGATCTCGCACTAAAATAAAATTCAATCCGCCAAGTTTGCGTTTTTTATGGAGCCAACCTTGAATAGTTACGGACTTGCCAATATTCTCAGCCAGATTCCGCGCCAGGGTCCTTGTCATAAACATCATTGTAACAGATGAGTTGGTTTTTATTTATGCGACTCGTCTTCGAGGCTCTCATCAGGTGTCGTAATTTCTTCTTCGGTATCTGAATGCTCTGGCTCATCTTCCAAATGCTCTTCGTGATCATGTTTGGCGGTACGTGCAGCAACCGCTCGCAAATCGTCGTACTGATCAAATTCATCAATAATTGGCCGTCCAATTATTTGTTCCAATATATCTTCGATGGTAATAATGCCAACATATTCTTCAAAGCTATTTACTACAATCAACATCTGGTGGTGTGTTCTTAAAATAGCTTGTAAGGCATCGTATAAATTCTGCTCTTCATGCACATAGCCAACTTTACCGCGCATTTTAGAATGGACTGAGCCACCGTGTTTTTCTTTTATTAGGTCTCGCACAAAAAGAATACCTACAATATCGCTTTGTTTGTCTTTATAAACCGGAAAACGCGAATGGCCACTGTTATGGAGCTCATCAAGTAGCACTGGCCCGATTGAATCCTTGCTCGAGACTGCTTTGACCATGCGGCGAGGCACCATTATTTGGCCAACTTGCTTATCTCCAAACACTAAGGCGTGTCTAGCAATGTCAAGTTCGGTTTGATTGATACGATTATCTTCCTGCTTTTGTTGTTGCATGAGGAGATCTAGTAAATCCGCTTTTTCATATAACCTGGTGTGGTAGTTAACAGGCCGGTGCCGGCGCAAAAGATTATTAATTGTATCAATCCACGGATGCAAATAGTGTAGTAGCCAAGCAAGGGGACGCGCCAGCCAGGCGGCCAAATGTTCTCCAATGCTGGTCACCGGCCGGGTCGGCAACCAGATGAAACCTATCCAAACAAGCGCCACACTGGCCGCCAGCGCGAACCAGATGGCAGAATATAATGCTATATTTACAAAAAAACCGGCGGCAAGCACGCCAACAAAAAACCAAAGAACAGCTTTTAGTGTATGGCCATAACTGACTGCTCTGTAAAGCATCTTGGCTAGTTCATCATCAGCTCTAGCGCGACGTTTAACCTCCTTGACTGGAACGTTATGATAAGTTCTTTGCAAGCTTATAGCTAGTAAGGTCGTGGTGGCTAACAAAATACTAATGATTGTATGTATCACTTAATCAATATTAACAGAATCACACGCTTCGCATCACCTAGCGTACAGGAATAGGCGTGGTAATATAGGTAGACAAGGGAGAACGAAGTAGTGACAAAGCGTTTCGCACTAATTATTGCAATCTTTATTTTGGGATTCGCGGGTTTTTTAATTTTCGTTAAGAAAGATGCTAAAGCCCCGTCCAATAATTCTGTTGTTAAACCCACTAGTCATACATTTGGACAAGGTAAGACTGGTGTTACTTTAGTTGAATATGGTGATTTTCAGTGCCCGGCTTGTTACAGTTTTGAGCCAGTAATACTCCAGGTTCGCAGTAAGTACCAAGAGCAAATTACCTTCCAATTTCGTAATTTCCCCCTATTCCAGATACACAAAAATGCCTTAGTCGCCGCCAGAGCCGCAGAGGCAGCCTCTTTACAAGGAAAGTTTTGGGAAATGCATGACAAATTATATGAAAACCAGGACCCCACCGGCAAAACCGGTTGGGTTGTCGCCAGTGATCCGGCCAGTTTCTTTGTGACTTTCGCCGGGCAGCTTGGTCTAGATACAAGCAAATTTAGCGCCGATCTAAAGAGTAGCTATACTAATGATCTGGTGCAGGCCGACCTATCTGAAGGCCAAAAACTAAGTTTGAGCAGCACACCTTCGTTTATTTTGGACGGCAATAAGCTGGAAGACCCGCGAAACACTATTGAATGGTTCAGTGGCGTTATAGACGATGCCATAAAAGCAAAAACAGGCCGCTAAGGCCTGCTCTTACATATAGCAGCCAATAAATTAATATTGTAGGAACTTCTGCCAATCTGGGCGCTTGATTTTTACATCCACTTTATACCTCTTTGAAGAGATTATTTTTATTTTTACAGACACACCTCACCCCACTTGCATACGACCGCTCACACATAAAAGAACGCTCGTTTTATTTTTTATGTTTTTTATTTTCTCACGGCTCTCGCAAACCGTTTGAAGTGTGTCTATATTCTCATAAGCATAAGCTGTCTGTCAACCCCAAAAGACCCGGAAGCCCTTCAGAATTTGCCTGAATTAGGCACGGCTGGTTTATTTTTTAGTTTTGTTGTTATCGTTAGTACTCAAAGGGTTTAGTCTATTGAGCATTTCGCCAGCACCACGTAGTGTATGCCTACGCTTGTTTTCAGCTTCAATCTTAGCGTGCAATTTGTGCAAGCTTTCGCTAGCTACTAGTTTTGTATGTATATCCTTAAATTCCTGGTCTAATTTTTGCAAATCGTCATCAGTTAAGTCTTCCAAATCCATAAATGAATTGCGTGCACGGCCAGACCTAATTAGCTCATCCAATTTCAGCTGCATGGCTTTGCCGTCGCGATTCTGAGTATTTTGAATTAGAAAGACCATTAGAAAGGTAACAATAGTTGTGCCAGTGTTAATTACTAGTTGCCAGGTATTGGAGTAGCCAAAAGCCGGCCCACTGATTGCCCAAACAATAATAATTGTAAAAGCCAGCAAGAATGCGTAGGCCGAACCAGTCCAGTTTGATATCTTGTTTGAAATTTTGCGAAAGATGTCTTTCATAATTTTGCTACTTCTTGTCTATTTACTGTAGAATACAACCATAAGTTACAAATACAAAATATGCACAGTGTTTTCACCGAACTAAGCATTGTTATCGTCTTTAGTGCTTTAGTTAGTCTCATACTGCGGCTGATTCGTCAGCCAATGATTATTGGGCATATATTTACTGGTATTTTAGTTGGGCCAATTGCCTTTCATATCATAAAATCACCGGACACTTTCGAGGTTTTTGGACAGTTTGGCATTGCCCTACTGCTTTTAATAGTAGGTATCGGCTTAAACCCACGGGTTATCAAAGAAGTTGGTAGAATTGCCACTCTTATAGCCTTTAGTAAGGTAATCATTACTACCAGCATTGGTTTTGCCGTGTCGCGGCTACTTGGTTTTAACCAAATTACCTCTTTGTACATTGGTGTTGGTTTGTCGTTCTCCAGCACAATTATTATTTTGAAATTACTAACCGACAAGAAGGAGCAAAACAGACTCTACGGCAAAATTTCGGTTGGTTTTTTGTTGGTTGAAGACTTAATCGCTACGCTTGTTTTGGTTGGTGTGGCAGCAACCGGAACTGGTGGTTTATCTATAAACGACGTAACTGGGCTGATACTAAAGGCCGGATTGATTATCGGTGGCGTATTGATAGTGCGGAGTTTTGTGCTTCCTAGCCTTAAAGGTATTATTGCCGGCTCTCAGGAGTTTTTGTTCATTTTTGCCATTGCTTGGAGCTTAGGTCTTGCAACTTTATTTGATAGACTCGGCTTTAGCTTGGAGATTGGCGCGCTACTGGCCGGCGTTACTTTAGCTTCACAGCCTTACGCGCAAGAAATTTCTTCCAGGCTTAAGCCCTTAAGAGATTTTTTCATTGTTTTATTTTTCATTTCTCTTGGATCCCATCTTCAATTGCAGAATTTATCGGCCGTTTTGCCGAAAGCTATTCTGTTTTCCGGCATTGTGTTAATTGCCAATCCATTAATAGTCATGAGCGTTATGGGCCTGAGCGGATATACTAAAAAATCAAGCTTCAAGGTTGGAATTGCCGGCGCACAAATTAGTGAGTTCTCATTCATTTTGTTGCTACTTGCTAACCAGCTGGGGCAAATAGGTGAAGAAACAGTGACGTTAGTTACACTAGCTGCGCTAATTACTATTGCTGTTTCAACTTACGTTATCATTTATTCCGATAGAATCTACAACTCAGCGGAAAAATACCTGCACATGTTTGAAAGACAGAAGGTTCGCGCCGAACATGAGAGTAGTCCGCATTATGACCTTGTCCTAATTGGTTATCAAAAGGGCGGTCCGGAGTTCTTAAAAGTTTTTAAACAACTACATCACTCCTATACAGTTATCGATTACGATCCGGCAGTTATTGATACTCTGGAACACAACGACATCAATTATCTTTATGGTGACGTAACTGACCCAGAATTATTAGAAGAGATTGATTTGGAGCGTTCAAAATTGATTGTGTCCAATCTTTCCGATCTGGAAATCAATCAGTTTTTGCTTAACTGGTTAGAGACACATAACCCTAGTGCGGTATTTATTTGCACCGCCGATACTATTGAGCACGCTGCCGATCTTTACTCACTTGGCGCGGCTTATGTGATGCTGCCCCACTATATTGGTAGTGAGAAAATTGGCGCCTTTATCAAAAAAAGCGGGCTTAAAAAGAGTGAATTTAAGAAATACCGTGAGAAGCATTTAGCGTATTTGCAGTCGCACTACTCGGTCTACGCTGAAGCTAGCTGATCACTATATAGCTTGTGGTTTTTTGCATAATTTAAAACTACCTTTGGGACTTCTGAAGGCTGTTCGCCGCGGCGCAATGACAAACGAATCTTGCTTGATGAAATGTTTGGAAAGTTGCCCTCAACAATTTCATATTTAATACTAATTCCCCGCGTTTGTTCGAGTATTTTCACCGAACTAAGCACATCATTTTTAGCTCCGTCGCGAGCACCAATAATAAAACTAACGGAAACTAGCAAATGATCCACATGTGGCCAATCAACTAAGTGACCTAGCACGTCTTCGCCTAGTAACATAAACAGCTCGCTACCACGAAATCTCTCGAGTAAAATTGGTAGAGTATCTTCAACACTAAAGGTCGGCTGTTCTAGAATGATACTACCGAGAGTTTTTATGTTTTTTACTGCCAGCTTCACCATTTGAGCCCGATGCTCAAATGCTTTCACGCCTTGTTTGCGTCTTGGCGTTGGTTCTACCAGCAAATAGACCCTGTCTAACCCAAGCTGTTTGGCCGCAGTTTTAGCAAAATCTAAGTGTCCATTGTGTATCGGGTCGAATGTGCCGCTATAAATTCCAATTTTCACTCAGCTGGGATCCCTTCGCAACATTTGGTAGGCACATGACACTCCGGGCACATAAAATGACCATGGACGGGCTCTATCGGATAGTGCCCGCAGTTATCACAAAATAATTCTAGCGATTTTTCTTCTACCATCTCGGCGTACGGGTCAAAGTCTTCTGTCATATTTAACACTTTACACTAGTGCCGCAAGTCTTGCAGTGCGACAAAAAATCTTTAGGAC
>DATIIF010000054.1:0-8582 GCA_035479935.1 Patescibacteria group bacterium | reverse complement strand
GTATCGGGAAACTTAACATAGCCATGGCGCACAACGGCTTCCCAGTGATAGTTCTAGTACTAATGCTTGTCGTACTAGTGTTCGGCGTATTGGCAGTGGCAAGTTCACTCTTCACGCTATCTAGTCCTACAAAAAAGAAAGTCGGTTAGTGTAGGGACTTAAACCCTGGACGGCTTGACTAAAGATTTAATAAAGCGGTACGGAAATCTGGCCAGAAAAGCTAAGGCCAAAAGAGAAATAATTACTACATATATGTAGCGGTATTTTATTTTTTGCCGGTAAGTATTCACCCTCGTCAAGTTTGAAAAAAATGATTCTCTTGCCACATCTTTACTAAATACTTCCCGGACTCTTTGCTGGCCATTTTTGCCTATTTGGGTTCTTTGTTGGCTATCTCCTGCCAGTTGCACAATTGCTTTAGAAAGCGCGTCTAAATCACCGGGCTCATAAAGAATGCCTGTCTTCCCATCAATGACAACCTCGGGTGTCCCGCCTGATTTGGTGCCTATAACTGGCAGGCCCACAGCCATAGCCTCAACTGTCGCTCTGCCAAAAGCCTCGTTTTTAGAAGCCATAATAAAAATATCGGACTTCAGTAAAAACTTGAAAGGGTCAGAACGAGGACCGGCGAACTCAACCAAGACGTTGGCCTGGTCGTGATTCTTAATATAATTTTCAATTTTTTGTTTTTCAGCGTCTTGGTAAGGACCAACCAAGGTTAACCTGACATTACTTTGCATAGATGGCGGCAGCAGACAAAGTGCTTTGGCTGTCTCCAGCTGGCCTTTGCTTTCACGGACATTGCCCAACATCACTAACTCAACACGACTTTTGTCTTGCCCACTACTCTTACGACTGAACTTAGGGATAGTCACAAAAGGGTAGGAAACAATTATATTTTCTGGCTTTTCAATATATTTTAAAAGGTGAGTTTTAATGGCCTGCGAATTGGTCACAACTAGCGAAGAATATTTGTCTATAAATCTATAAGTAGCCCGCTGACCTAATATAAACTTAAGGCCCATATCGATACTACCGAATTCTCTGACCATCCAGACGTGGGGTACTTTGGCCTTGGCACTGGCCAAAGCCGCCCAAGGGTGTACCATTGTGTTTGTAATTACTACGTCTGGGTCAAGCTCACGGATGAGGGCATACAATCTACCAGTTGCCAGAGCATCGTTTTTAAGGTCTGCCCAATCTCTAGGGCCGCCAATAGTCCACCACGAAAAAGGGATAATTGTATATTCAACGCCAAGTTTTGCTAGTTTTTTTTCTAGGCCTCCGGCTGCTGGGATAACAACATGTTGGCGAAAACCTAGCTCTTGAGCCGTTTCCACCAGAGAATACAATGACAGTTCGGCTCCGCCGTCATCTCTACCGCTATGCGATACCCAAAGGATTGATCTAGTGGTTTCCATACGATTACTGTATCAACAATTTAAAGGTGCTCGGCAAAAATTTCGGCTGCTTTCTTGCGGAGCTCTTGTAAAACTGGATGGGTTTGCACGGTGATAATTGAACGCCTGACCCTATCTTTACCATAGGTTAAGCCAATTTTAGCATTACCTTCTTTCATGAGAGCAATGCGTCTTTTATCCTTATAGCTCTTTGATTTGGCATGAAAGATATAGGTATTGGTGGCTATTACCAGACCAAACCCCGCTTCAGTAGCCCGAAAGCAATAATCATTTTCCTCGCCGTAACCATTAGGGAAATTTTCTTCATTAAATAAACCAATCTTGTCTATCAAGTCTCTCTTAATTCCGAAACAGAAGCCGTGCACTAAAGGTACCCTAATGGCAGGAGAGCTCGTTGCCCAGGCTTCACAATAGCTATTCATATCATCCGGGGTTAATCCGTCAGGAAGAGTATTAATTGCCGTTTGGTTCTGAGTGCTCTGGCTGCTGGGGATGGATTGATGACTGGCAGCCGAAGACAGAGGCCCGACAATGCCTACCCCTTTTATTTTGAACAAGGCATCGGACATTTTTTCCGTCCAACCATCGGTGACTATAGTGTCACTATTTAGCAGTATCACCATTTCGGCTTGGCTAGAACGCAGCCCTATATTAGCGGCTTTGGTATAGCCAACGGCCGTTTGGTTACGCAACAGACTGGTCCACGAGCGGTGACTACCCGCGAAATCTTTTAGATATTTTGCAGTAGATTTATTAGACCCGTCATCAACAATAATAAGCTTCAAGTTCGAATTCTTCTTATATTTAGCTACCGATATCAAACACTTTTTTACATCTTCTAGAGCATCATGTACGCAATAGATAATATCAATCTTTCTGTTGCGCTCGGCAGCAATGACCCTGCGTTTAATAGTAGTAAAAGGCTGGCTCTCACTTGGATCTACTTTTTCACCCTCAAGAGCTTGTTCTAAAACTAGCGCCGACTTGTATTCTGATTGATGTGGTACTAGCGCAAAATCGGGATGGTTTCTTGCATCTTGTGGCCTCTCCATCAGCCGGTGCCATTCAATATTATTTTTGTCCAGAGAATAGTTTAGGCTTAGCTGGTCTCTTCTAGAATAAGCATCTATCTCTGACCACCAGGTGGCAAAGAAATCTGCCAACTTTTTATTATTCAGGTCAAACATCATAATATTGCTCTCAATGAGGTCTGAACAGTCATAATGTACTTGCTTCAAATGTTCAGCGTGGCGGCCAATATCATACTGGCCGTCCTTGCCGTATTTAAGGCAGGCCTCAACTTCTTCAAAAACTGATTTTCGTAAAGGGTGGGGAACTGCCGCAATCGCCTTGCCGGAACTTAAAAATCGCTCTATAAGCGGTTCTATATTCCCAGTTATAAGTATATTGGCATCAATCCAGATGGCGATATCGTATTCAGGCAATAATTGGTGAGGATGGGTTTTAACAAACCTGGCTCTGCGGACTCTGTCGCTATCAAAATAAGGCAGCGGTTTTATTTTGTATATACCAGAGCCACTGGTCGGGATGTCGGTAAAAAGAATGTAGTCTATATTTGGGTTTAATCGTTCCGGTAACTTTAGGACGTCGTAACCACCGGACACGGCCGTGTACACTGCAATTTTGCGTTTTTTATGAGGGTCGTTATAATTAGCAATCTGTTTTTTGTAATTGTTTAGTTTTAACAAGCGTTTTATAACTGATATGTTGAACTTAGCCTCGTTTCTAAATTCTAGTTTTATGGGCTTTGAACTTTTTCTACCGAGTACTTCTTTATAAGCGCTCAAAGCCAGCGGCCACTGTCTTTGTTTGACAGCTTTTTTAGCCAGACGCATCGCTCTGTTATCTTTGTCAAAATAATTGACAAGCCTTTTGACGGTGCGACGCTGGGCGATTCTGTGTGGCCTGAGAGAATTAACAACCCGATGGCCGAAACGCACGCCCTTTAATGAATATTTACCCAAAGGGTGAATTGTTGCGGCTAAAAACTGGTTTGTTTTCCAAATATCCAGGGTTCTAAAATGGTCAAATCTTTCACGTAAGCTAGGGAATCTGCTCATCGTACTCCTTACAAGTAAAAACCTAAATTCAGCTTTTAGCTATTTTATAACAAAGCCCACCACTTTACCCAACCAGTATTTAATAATTTGCCCAGATAAATTATAAGATGAAATGGTTTAACTTTTAGAATGTATAGAAAACTTGAGTCTCGGCGTTGCCGTCATTATTATTGTCAAAGTAAATATAGCTACCGCGCTTTATGCCTATAGTGTCTTTATTATCTTTATTCCAGTCGCCAATAAATGACTTATCAGAGCTTATGCCCATACCGGTGTAGATGTCGGTCTTGCCGTCAAAGTTATTAGCCAAATTGTAAAACTCGCCGTGCTTTAGCCCTATTGAATCTTTGCCATCCCCATCCCAGTCACCGACGATTACTTTGTAGTCAGGGCTTCCATAGGCAAATATTTTTTCAGCCTGACCATCGTAATCAAAATTAAGGTAGTACCACTCGCCGCGCTTCAAGCCTAATTCGTCTTTGCCATCCCCATCCCAGTCGCCCACGAAGGCATGATCCGAAGGATTACCAAAGCCCTGATATATTTCGGCCTGACCGTCGTAATTGTTGTCAAGATAGTAGGAACTACCGCGTTTGAGGCCAATGCTATCCCGACCATCCCCATCCCAGTCGCCAACTAAAGCTTGGTCGGTCGGGTTGCCGAAGGATTGGTATATTTCTGATGTGCCATTGAAGTCAGTACTGAAGTAATAATGATCACCACGCTTTAGCCCCAATTCGTCGCTTCCATCCCCATCCCAGTCGCCAATTAGCAATTTATCGGTTGGTAGCCCAAAGCCAAATTGCCAATCAGCCTGACCGTCGTTGTTATTATCAAGATAGTACATATTGCCACGCCTTATACCGTACGTGGCTCTGCCATCGCCATCCCAGTCGCCAACAAAAACCTCGTCTTGGTTGGTATCAATCTGAGGGTTCCCAAACCAATCCCAATACATCCGCCAGAAATTACGGTTGCCGTAGGCGCTGCAGCTATCGCCCGAACCATATAAATTATTCAGGGCCGCCTGGTTAGGCTGGTAAGGGGTGTAGGTGTATAAAGCGGCTGTGGCATTGGTTTCTATAAAGACATTGGAACTGCCGCAACTAGTATTGGGGTTATATAAGATTGTGTTATTGCCGGGCTTTTTGTAACTCCACCAGGGCTGAGTCATATTATCTAGATAATAACGAAAAAGGCGCGCACTTTCATTAATCTGCATAGAAAAGCCGGCATAGTCGCTGTCGCAACTACTGGTATCTGGGCAGTGGGCTCCCATAGCATAAGTGTATTGGGATCTAAAAGGCCAATCGTCGGTTACTAACGGACCGGCTGATTCCTTTTGGATTGTGACTAATAAAACTCTTGGACTTATTCTGTATCTTTGGGCAGCGTCCCAAATTATTTGAGAGGCGCTCTTGGCACCATCAGGTATTGGGGCACCTCCATAATTATTTGCCGGCGTACCTGGTCCGGGGTCTACTTTCGGTACCTCATAGTAATCTTTTAGACAAGTAAAAGGAGCGGGATTACCGTGGGCGGCACCGTATTGTGCGCGTGTCCCGCCGCCAAACTCAGACGTTTTAACGCCATTAGTATCACATTGTCCCGGGACAGAATAAGGGTTGCCTCGGTCAGTCCCAACTTTTTGATTGAGAAAGCTTTGAACGTCACTAGCCGACATGACGGGGTTGTTGGTGAAGACGTAGTCGTCAATAATTCTACCGGCTTGCCAGTCGGAGGCATTAGCGGCACTGACCTTTGGTACAAGAGGAAAAATCAAGCCGAGCATGTAAACCAAACACAGGCTAGATATTAAGAGGGTCCGCCGAAGCATCACTTCACCTCGTAATTAATACTGTTCGTCTTAGTCTGATCACTGTGAGTGACAGTTAGTTTAATAGTCCAATTGCCCGCACCTAACTTACTTATTGGTACACTAAATCCGGCGCAGGTAGAATATTCTGGTTGATAAATGATTTCCGCGGTTTGAGTGGTTTGTTTGTAGCCGTTAGTAACCAGTAAACTACAGGTTCCGCTACTAACGTTATATAATTTCGTAAATACTGTGACTGTACCATTTGATTCTTGACGAGCCGATAAAACTATCGAGCTGCTATTATTCTGGTTGTTTGGAGTAGGCGGATTTTCCACGGCTTGTTTTTTCTTCTCGGCATCAGTATCAGCCTGCTGCTTAATCTGCTGTGTTGTGGACTGGTTTGTGTCGCCGCTCACGGGCGCGGGCTTTTGGTAGCGAACTCTATAAATCCAAAACCCGCCTGATAGCAATAGTACTAAAAGAACTAGCAATAAAATTGGTTTTTTTGATAGTCTAGATTTGTTCTTTTTCATCTTAAATTGGTCCTTTTACTATATCAAAATTCTAATGTTTTGTAAAGGTTTCGTAACCGTGGCTGGCAGTTCAGGATTAACTATTTTTTTAGCTGGCGGCATTAACTTTAAAATTTAGGTCCCAATACCTTTATAAACCAGTTGTTTTGACAGCTTTGATTTGTCCAGACAGTTTTTGCCATCCACCAGCACTTTTATGCCTAGGTCATTGAAATCAATTTCTAAAAATTCTTTATGATTTGTGGCCAAAATAACTGCGTCAGCAGCTTTAAGCGCTTCATCAAGGCTATGGGCTGATGATTTGTCCGGGAAATAAGGGTCGTATGTTCGCAGGTCAACGCCCTTGTCCTTCAGAATCTGGATTACTTTATATGATGGGCTTTCGCGATCATCGCCGACATTTGCTTTATAAGATAAGCCCAACAAAGTCACTTTAGCGCCTTTAGGCGTCAAGCCAGCTTCGTTTAAGCCTTCTATAAGTTGGTCGACCGTGAACTCCGGCATGCTATTGTTGATAGACCGCGCTAATGACAGCAGCTCATGCTCAAACCCGTAGCCGCGTGCGTATTCAATTAAATAATAAGGATCAACCGGAATACAGTGACCGCCGACGCCAATGCTGGGATAGTGTGGCATAAAAGCAAACGGTTTGGTGGCTGCTCCATCGATCACGTTTTTAACATTGATGCCTAATTTGGTGAATGACTTAGCAAGTTCGTTTACGAAGGCAATGTTTATATCACGAAAAGAATTTTCAACAACTTTGCAGGCTTCGGCTTCCTTGAGTGATCCCATGGGCTTGATGGCGGCGTCGACAATTGACTCATAGAATTTGACAGTCTTCCTTAAACCCTCGGCACTACTACTGCCGGCGACACGAGGAATGTTCTCGACGTTCCAAGTCTTATCGCCCGGATTTATACGCTCCGGACAGTGAGATACATCAAAGTCCTGGTTTACCTTTAGGCCTGACTCTTTTTCTATTAAAGGAATAACAATCTCATCACAAACACCAGGATTTATCGTTGACTCTACTATAACCAAACAACCCTTTTTAAGGTTTTTAGCAACTGATGTCGCGGCACCTTTAAGCGGCCCTAGATCTGGCTGATAGTCATTTTTAACAGGAGTAGGCACACAGATAATTGCGATATCGCTATCAGCTATAACGGAAAAATCGCTTACAGTATGAAAGGAGGTATCTTTAATATGCCTGGCAATATATTCATCACCTAAAGGATCTAGGCCTTTGTTTATTTTAGCTATTTTAGCTTTATCTAGGTCTATGCCGGTGACTTTGTAGCCTTTTTTGGCTGATAATAGAGCCAGCGGCAACCCTACATAGCCCAACCCTATAACAGATACGTTCTTCAATCACTACTCCATTGTCTTAATGACTGATACAATGATAGCAATCAACGGGGAAAGTATGAAACTTTTAGTTATTTCAATTTGCAAAGACGAAGCCAAAACAATTGGCGAGGTCTTAGACCGCATACCTAAAAATATCGCTGGCATAACAAAAATTGATAAATGGGTAATTGATGACGGCAGTTCCGATAATACAGTCGCAGTAGCGCTAAAGCATGGCGCAAATGTCCAGAGCGATGGGGCAAACAAAAAACTGGCATTTAGATTCCGCGAAGCACTGGATATCGCGCTGAACAATGACGCCGACATCTTATTAAATATTGATGGTGATTTGCAATTTGATCCTGCCGACATACCAATTCTTGTTAAGCCGATTGTTGAAGACAAGACAGATTTTGTGGCAGCTGATAGATTTACAAATATCCAAGACGGCAAGGCGCATCGTCCCAAAAATATGCCAGCCGCAAAATATTGGGGAAACAGGGCAGGGGCAAAGATTGTGAGCCAACTGAGCAAACATAATTTCAATGATGTAACCTGCGGTTTTAGGGCTTACAATCGTAAGGCCATGATTGCCCTGAATACAAGCGGCACCTATACCTACACTCAAGAATCGTTTCAGGTTCTGGCCATGAAGCGGATACGGATTATGTCGCTGCCGGTTAAAGTTACATATTTTCCAGAACGAAAATCACGAGTAGTAACTAGTACATTTAAATACATGTCACAAAGCGCCGTGAATATACTGCGTTCGTACCGAGACTTTGCACCGTTGTCGTTTTTTACTTTGCTTGGCGCAATCCCATTCGTAATCGGTACAATTGGTATGTTGATTGCGGGTATACATTGGGCAACGGCCAAGCAAATCACCCCCTACAAAGGCATCGGCATTGCCGGCATATATCTGTTCACACTTGGCATTATTATATGGATTATTGGCCTGTTGGCAGACATGTTAAGCCGCATGCTGAGTAACCAAGAAAAAATTATAGAACTGACAAGGGAAATAAAATATAACAAACGGCCAACTAAAAAGTAGGCCAGTTTGATTTATGATTAATAGGGAGATCGAAGTGGTAAAGCAACCGAAGTTAAAGGCGACGCCGGAAAAAGAAGATTTTAGGGGCAAATACGAAAGTGGTAAGACCGGTGATGTTTTGCTAGATGGTTATTTCCGCTCAGTTCAAGAGCTATTAAAAACTTCAAGGCTAAAAAAGGGACGGGCTATTGAACTGGGTTGTGGCGAAGGTTTATCAACTCAAAGGTTAGCGGACATGCTGCCGAAAGGCATGGTCCTCGAGGCTTCTGAATATGTTAAACATCAAATTCCTGACGCCAAGAAAAATAATCCTGGTAT
>DATIIF010000053.1:0-3091 GCA_035479935.1 Patescibacteria group bacterium | reverse complement strand
TACTAGTTATAGGAGGGTCGAAAAGATGCACGATCGGCATGAGGATTCGAACCCCACTCTATAGATGGGAATGTTCATCAAACAAAAAGTGTTCCAAATTTTGGAACACTTTTGTATCTGTGAATAATCTTGGCTGGAGAGAGGGTTCGTTAATATAACCTTCACTAATGACGAGATAGATTGTGACGTTGAAGAAATTCATGCACTGCTAGAGGATGACCGTGACGATTTAAACCTTATAACGTAGCTGGACAAGTCCGCTGTCATATTCATCAACGTGAATAAGTTCAAGGTTCGTACGGTTGATGTCTCCAAATAAACTAATACCTTCTCCGAGTAATACTGGCACGACGGTAATTATTAATTCATCAGCCAGATCTTGGCGTAAGAAATCTTGGACGACATGTGCACCACCGCCAATCCATATATTCTTGTCTGTCTTCTGCTTTGCTTGCTCAAGCACATCTTCGATCACACCATTTACCGCATGGATTTCACCTTCGCTAGGTTTATTCTTTAGCGGCTCATCACTAAGAACGAATACAGGAACATTCGAATATGGCCAATCCCAATTTGCGACAATGTGATCACATGTTCGCTTGCCAAGAATAATTGCGCCAATACCTTTGTAAAAATCATTGTAGCCATAGTCGACACTCGCGTATGGCATAAGCCAAGATAAATCATCGTCTTTACCGGCGACAAAGCCATCGAGTGTCATTGAAATATAGATAATCGTTTTGCCCATACTGTCTCTACTCCTTCGTTGTTGCCTCAAAATTTCGTTGCCAATGTGGTTGTGCCCCATCTAGATCGGTAAAATTATATTCCTCTGCCAAATCCCAAGTAGCGAAAGTTTGTCCGGTTTTGTCCATAATTTTAGAATCTGCTGCCAATGTAGCGACTGCTCGGCCAATGTAATGTGGTGTTTCTGAAAAAGCAAACAGCTTGTCTTTTTTAGCGCCTTCTTGCCAATTTGCCTCGGTCACACCAAAGCCTTCTAGCATAGCTTCGGAACGCAAGAACCCCGGTGTCACCGCGATCGCTGCCACGTTATAGGACTTAAGCTCGATGGCCATTGTTTTTGCCATGCGCATGACAGCCGTTTTTACAAGATCATAGAAGAACGAACCGCGATAGTCGTACGTTTTACCGTCGGTAATCTCAAAAATAATGCCCGATTTGCGCTTTACTAAAAGCGGCGCCGCAAAGTGGCTGGTAATAATGTGCGTCGTAATTGCGCGCTCCAACATAGTAAGTCCCTTGGTAAGATCATGCTCCCAGAATGATGTATGCCACTGAGTTAACTCATCACCTCCCCAAATATCATTCACGACGATATCCAGCTGGCCATTCTGTTCTTTGTCGATACGACCAATCAGTGCCTTAACTTCTGCTGGGTTTGTGTGGTCTACTTGCACAGCAATGCCTTGTCCACCAGCTTTGGTAACGAGTTCAGCTGTTTCATTAATAGTTTCTGACCGTCCGGTTGTGTTGCCGCGTACACTACGCCCCGTACAATAAACGGTCACCCCAGCCGCACCAAGCTCAATTGCGATGCCTCGACCGGCACCGCGAGTCGCACCAGCTACGAGCGCTACTTTGTTCTTAAGTGATTGTTGCTTCATTAGTCTAGGCTAATCGACACACCCTATATTGTAAATACATACCAAAACGTGGTATACATACCTTATGGAACGTATAGAACAAGATTATTGCCCTTCGCGGGCAGCTATTGATATGATTGCCGACAAATGGACGGTGTTGGTTATCTGCGCACTTATGGGGCACGTTCGTAGATATAACGAATTGCAACGAATTGTTGGCAAAATTTCACAAAAAGTGTTGACTGATACACTTCGCAAACTTGAAAAGGATGGACTAGTGACACGTAAAGTTTACCCGGTAGTGCCTCCAAAAGTTGAGTATCAGCTTACTGAATTAGGCGAATCGCTCGTCCCGCTCATCATGAATCTTTTTGGTTGGGCAGAAGACCACATGGATAAGGTAGAAACAGCCCGAGAATTGTATGTAGCTCAAAATAATAAAGTTTGATTGTATCTTCTCTCCTATTAAAAAACCAAACTAAAAATACCTCATTTTACAGAGGTATTTTTGAAGTTTGGTTTAATGATTTCACTTGGCTGGAGAGTGGGTTCGTTAATTTAACTTATACCGTTGACGAGATAAATTGCGATATTGGAAAGATCCAGGAACTTTTAGATGAAATAGACACGTGTGGTGATGCGGCGATGCCAAGCGCAAAACAAAAGAAGGCCAGTTTGAGCTGACCTTCTTTTTTGAGCAAAACGGTCTATATTACTTTATGCTTTCGGTAATATCGTTAGCAAAGAGCGCTGGTTGCTCTAGTGCTGCAAAATGTCCACCCTTAGGCATATTGGTAAAGCGAACAATGTTAGCATTGCGCTTAGCCCAATCTTTAACAACTGGTATCGTGTCGGCTGGGAAGCTGGCAACCGCGGTTGGTACTTCTATTTTTGCTGGTGGTTTTGGCATGCCGGTTGCATACATCGCCCGTGTATTCTCAGCATAAGTCCTAACGGCCGTTGTGATGGTATCGGTGAAGTAATAAATGCTAATATTTGTCAGAATTTCATCTTTTGTAAAAGCCTTTTCGATACCACCATCACTCCATGCATTGAATTTTTCAACCATCCAAGAAGCAAGGCCAACTGGTGAATCAGAAAGACCAAATGCTAATGTCTGTGGCTTAGTAGACTGCAGCATATTGTATGCACCCTCTGTATACCACCATTGCTGACATTTACCCGCAAAGGCTTGCTCTTCAGGCGTCATAGTAGAAAAATCTTCCGCGCCCATTGGGTAGCCAGTGTCAGTCAGGTGCACAAAGTCCACGGCGTCTTTATGGTTAGTGGCGAGCGCCTGAACGATCGGAGTCCCGATGTCGCCGCTACTTACGGCAAACGCTTTGTATCCTAATTCGTCCTGCATGAGCGAAGCTAGCAGGTCTGCGGTGACAGTGCTATTCATAGCGACCTTGTCCGAAAAGCCAAATCCAGGCAAAGAAGGAACAATTACATGGAACTTTTCGGAAAGCAGTGGAATGACT
>DATIIF010000052.1:0-4945 GCA_035479935.1 Patescibacteria group bacterium | reverse complement strand
GACTGGCCCACGCGGTGTTGGTAAAACCTCGGTTGCCCGAATTCTGGCCCATGAGGTCAATGGCTTGCCGTATGACGAGGACGCAACCCACCTGGATATTATTGAAATAGACGCCGCCAGTAACCGACGGATTGATGAAATCCGCGAACTTCGCGACAGGGTGCATAACGCGCCGACGAGTGCAAAATATAAAGTCTACATAATTGACGAAGTGCACATGCTGACCCGTGAAGCATTCAACGCTCTACTCAAGACATTAGAAGAGCCACCGGCACATGCGATCTTTATTTTAGCCACTACCGAAGCCCATAAGTTGCCCGACACAATTGTCAGCCGAACTCAGCGATTTAGTTTTAAACCGATTGAAGTTGAAGCAGCGATAAGCCATCTGCGCTCTTTAGCTAAAAGTGAAGAAATAGACATTGAAGATGGGGCTTTAAGGCTGATTGCCGAGCACAGCGGTGGGTCATTTAGAGATGGAATAGGCTTGCTTGAGCAGGTTGCCGCCAGTGGCAAGTCGGCCTCGACACAAGACGTTGTAAACACGCTAGGTATAGCCTCAAATGAAGCTATCAATAATTTAAGAGAAGCCTTATTTAGTGGAACACCGGCACAAACCATAGCTACTCTAGATAAACTGTATGAACAAGGTTATCATCCTGGTCAGCTGGCTAAACAACTGGCATCCAGTTTGCGCCAAGATCTACTTCAGAACAGCTTGCCATTTGAACACAGTCTTTTACTAGAAATTTTATCTAAACTATTGTTAGTCAATAACTCCCACGAACCGGCTATAGCTTTAGAGTTAGCAATACTAGGGGCGGTTTTAGAACGGTCCGACCTTAATCCAGCAGTCCCGGCCAAAGCCGAAAGACCAATAGGAGAAGCGCGAAACGAGGCAACCAAACCCGAACCACAAGCCAAAAAGCCTAAAGAGCCTATCCGAAGGACTGAGCCTGCTGAGAACAGGAAAGATGGTGACTTATGGTCAGACGTGCTCACTGCAATTAAAGAAAAGCACAACACCCTCTACAGTCTGGCGAGGATGGCAGCTTACGATTTCAAGGACGGGGAACTTGTCTTAAGCTTTGGTTTCCCATTTCACCAAAAACGCTTAAACGACATCAAAAACCGAACCATTATTGAGGAAATCATTAAAGACCTAAGCGGGAAAGACATAAAAATTACTTGTGTAGTTGATAAGTCCCAAAAAGTTGCACCGGTAATGCCAAAGCCAGAACTTAAGCCAACGGATTCTACGGCTCTTGGAAGCATAAGCAATATATTTGGCAACGTCGAGATGCTAGACTAATAATTACCTATGGAACCAGAGGGTGCAAAATTACCTCCACAAAATAGTGAAGCTGAGGCCAGTCTGCTTGGTGCAATTTTAATTGACCCAGATGCCATAGTTAAAATTGCCGATATCGTGTCAGCAGACGATTTTTATGAAGAGCGACACCACCATATTTATGAAGCCATCTCTGGCTTATATGAGAAGCACAGTCCGATTGATATCCTGACGCTCAAAGATCAGCTTAGAGCCAACGGCCTTTTAGAAGATGTCGGCGGGCCGGCTTATCTTACGGAGCTAACCAATTTCGTGCCTACGGCCGCTCATGTTGAGCAATACGCCCAAATTGTTGCCGATAAATCAATGCGTCGGCGACTGATTAAGGCCTCACAAGACACGGTTGGCCTTGGCTATGACGAAGCCAAAAATTTACAGCAACTAATTGAAGAAGCTGAGACAAAACTGTTCAACGTCAGCCAAAGACACGTTAAGCAAGACATAACCAGCCTAGAAACAGTGCTATCGGAGAGTTTTGAAAGGCTTGATGAGCTACACAAGGACAAAGGTAAGATTCGCGGAATTCCGACAGGCTATAAAGATCTGGATAGGATTTTAGCCGGACTCCAAAAATCTGACCTAGTGGTGTTGGCAGCCAGACCTTCCATGGGTAAAACAGCTCTCGCCCTAAACCTAGCCCACAACATTGCTGTTAAATCCGAATTGCCGGTACTGATTTTCTCTTTAGAGATGAGCAAAGAGCAATTGGTAGATAGATTACTGGCAATGGAATCTGGTGTTGATGCTTGGGCGCTTAGAACCGGCAACTTAACAGACGCCGACTTTGAAAAGATTGGGCAAGCCATGGGGACATTGTCTGAATCGCAAATTTATATTGATGACACACCCGGGATCACAGTTAGCGAACTAAGAACCAAGGCCCGCCGCGAAGCCCACACTCGTCCGCTTGGGCTTTTGATAGTAGATTATATGCAGCTAATGAGCGGCGGTTCGCGTTTTGGCGGTGACTCTAACCGGGTACAGGAAATCTCTGAAATTTCTCGAGGCCTAAAAGGCGTAGCCCGTGAATTAAATATTCCGGTTCTGGCTTTGAGTCAGCTAAGTCGCTCGGTAGAAAGTCGAAGCCCACAAATTCCACAACTAGCCGACCTTCGAGAATCCGGTTCAATTGAACAAGATGCCGACGTAGTAGCTTTTATCTATCGAGAGGATTATTACAACCAAGAAACCGACCGAAAAAATATTGCCGATATTTTGATCAAGAAACATCGCAATGGCCCAACTGGCGGAATAGAGCTCTACTTTGACCGCGAGAAGCAGCGCTTCCGAAGTCTAGACACCAACCGCCCCGAACCGTTCGAAACGTAAGTGTTATAATTAACCAAACATGAAGCGGGTATTTAGTTTTATTGCTAATAAGTGGCGGACTATATTTATTGCCTTGTCGGTTATTGTAATCTCGATCAGTTTGTTGTGGGCAGGCCTAGCTAGTCTTTTGCCAGGAGTTAGCAATGAGGAAGTATTATATAGCAAGCGTCATGCAAATCTCCGCCAAGTCGCCGATAATCCTATCAATATAATCCACGGCACGCTAACATCTCTGCCACAATTATTTAACATTCATAATGTTGTTCTACTGCGCAGTGTCAGCTCTTTGTTTGCCCTTGCTGCGATTATTGCTTTTTACTATGTGGTCAAGTCGTGGCACACGCCAAGAGTGGCCATATTAAGCACACTTTTGTTTGCTAGCTCTAGTTGGTTCTTACATTTGGCCAGACTAGGCTTGCCCGACATAAACTTTACCTTATTAATCGTCGTAATAATGCTTGGTTTATTTATACAAAAGGGCAGATACCCAACTACATCTTTATTAGCCATATGTGTGGTTGGAACATTACTCATCTACACACCTGGCATGATTTGGTTTATTATCCCAGCACTAATCTGGCAGCGAAAGCGACTGAACAGTGTACTACGGTCTGGGGCTTACCTGCTTGCAATTGCCTGCGTTGCCATTATAACCATTTTGCTTGCTCCACTAATTAGGGCAGCTTGGCTTCAACCAGAAATTTTACGCGCCATAGCAGGGTTGCCAGAACACATGCCAACGCCGGCAGTACTACTCGATAACTTTATTCATATTCCTTTGCGACTTTTTTTCCGAGGACCAAGCAATCAAGTTCTATGGTTAAGCAGAATGCCCTTGCTAGACGTATTCAGCAGCGCCATGATTATTGTGGGCGCCTACTCTTACTGGTTTAAACGCAGGCTCGACCGCACTAAGGCTATCGCAGGCATGTCAATCCTTTCATTGCTGCTTGTTTCGCTAGGAGGCCCCGTGCAGTTAATTGTGCTTGCACCGGTAATCTATTTGCTGGTAGCTGCAGGTCTAAACCTCATGCTTCAGCAGTGGTTTACCGTGTTTCCGCGCAACCCGCTAGCTAGAACAATTGGCAAAAGCCTAATTATGCTAGTGGTATTAATGACCGTCTATTACAACGTTAACCACTATTTTATAGCTTGGCCTAACACGCCGGAAACTAAGGCCGTTTTTAGTCATAGTCTGATAAAATAAGAAGAGTAACAGGAGAGTTCTATGAGTCGGTTTGACCAGGCTAAAATGCTTATGCAAGCTCGAAAATTACAAAAAGAGCTACAAAAAATGACCATTAACGTAGAAAAAGGCGATGGAGCTGTACGTATTGAAATTACAGGCGAACAAAAAATTAAAAAAGTCCACATAGATCCCGATTCTGTAGACCTGGATGATATCCAGGAGCTTGAGCGTTGGATAGAAGACGCCGTGAAAGAGGCCATTGCTGAGAGTCAAAAGTTAGCGGCTGAAAAAATGCAACCGATCATGGGAGCACTTGGAAATCTCGGCCTATAACTGTAATGAATGTTTTGCCTTCAGCCTTAACCGAAGTCATCGAAGCGCTAGGGTCACTGCCTGGCGTAGGGCCACGGACAGCAGAACGTTACGCTTACTACCTGTTAAAAGCCGACCCTAATACTCCTCAGAAGCTGGCTCATAATATTCAAAAATTGCAGGATGATGTGGGCTATTGCCAGAAGACTTTCGCATTAGTTGAGAAAGGTCAAAAACTAAGCGAACTCTATACTAATACGGTCCGTGATAAGAAGATTGTCGCGGTAGTAGCCGAGCCATTTGATGTTGTTGCTTTGGAAAAAACAGGTCAGTTTAGGGGTACCTATCACGTTTTAGGTGGATTAGTTTCACCTATTGACGGCATTAGCCCCCAGCAGCTCCATATAAAAGAATTAATAAAACGTATCGACGAAGACAAAGTGAAAGAAATTGTATTAGCCACAAATGCCAGTGTAGAAGGCGAGTCAACGGCTCTTTATATCCAGCAACAAATAGGTGGCCGTAAAGTAAAAATCACCAGGTTGGCTCGGGGCTTGCCTGTAGGAGTAGATTTAGAATACGCAGATCAAATAACTCTTGGCCGGGCACTGGAAGGCCGTACTGTATTATGAAAACTAATGAGATAAAAGAACTGGTAGACTCAAGTCAGTCTGTTCTGATAATCCAGGCCGATAATCCAGACGGGGATAGCCTAGCTAGCGCCTTGGCTTTGGAAGAGATTTTAGGTGATCTAGGTAAGAAAA
>DATIIF010000051.1:0-7552 GCA_035479935.1 Patescibacteria group bacterium | reverse complement strand
AATTATGTGGTTAGTAGCTGCGGCGCGCTCACGCAAGGGTATGAGCATGGAAGATCGCTTGGCGGCTGAATTCGTTGAAGCTTACAATAATGCCGGCACCGCCGTTAAAAAACGGGAAGACACTCATAAAATGGCGGATGCGAACCGAGCCTTCGCCCACTTCGCAAGGTTCTAAATATGGGAGGTGACGCAAGTGAAGTTGATCCCCGCATCGTCGATGCTTTGAGACTTAAGCCGAAGACTGAATTTGGTGAACAGCTAGGCCTAGAGTTACGAGAAGATTTAGACGAGCAAACCCGAGGTTTTTACAGTAAAAAGAACGCTCTGTACGATGTCCTCCACCACGTTATTACTGAAGAACATATTGATGACATGAAGCAGATTATTGCTGGCGAAGGGGAAATTACTAAAGGTGAGGAAAGTTAGCGATGGCAGCAAAAAAATACACATTAGATAAGATTAGAAATATTGGGATTATTGCGCATATTGATGCCGGTAAAACCACCACCACTGAAGGTATTCTATATCGAACTGGCTTAAAGCATAAAATCGGCGCCGTCCATGAGGGCGAAACTACTACCGACTGGATGGCTCAAGAGCGCGAACGCGGCATCACCATTGTTTCCGCTGCCGTGACTTGTTACTGGAAAGACCATCAAATCAACATCATCGATACACCCGGCCACATTGATTTTACGGTTGAAGTAGAGCGCTCTTTGCGTGTACTTGACGGTGCTTGTGTGGTATTTGACGGCAAAATGGGCGTTGAGAGCCAGTCGGAGACCGTTTGGCGCCAAGCCGATAAGTACGGCGTCCCGCGCATCTGTTTTATCAATAAAATCAACCAAACAGGCGGTGATTTTTATAAATCGCTAGATTCTATTCACAATCGTCTCAGCAAGCGGGCTTTTCCAGTTCATTTACCAATTGGTTTCGAACAAGCAATAAACGGCGTCGTTGATCTAGTCAGCATGAAAGCCTATACCTATAAGGATTTTACTGACCACGAATTAGTGGCAGGTGAAATTCCAGCCGATATGCAAGATCAAGTCAAAAAATACCGTAGCTTGCTAATCGAAAATGCCGTCGCCGAAGACGAGCAAATGCTGGAAAAGTATTTTGAAGTTGGTGAAGAGGGTTTGAGCGAAGCAGACATTCGCCAAGCTATTCGCAGCGCCGTGCTATCAGGCAAATTCTTTGCTGTTACCGGAGGCGATGGCCGCGGCGTAATTGTAGAAAAAGTGCTAGATATGGTGGTAGACCTACTGCCAAGTCCACTAGATCGCGGCAGTACATGGGGAACTCAACCAAAAACTGGTGATGAAGTTGAGCGCAAGCCAAGTGAAGCCGAGCCTTTTGCTGGCCTGGCCTTCAAGATTGCCACCGACCCTTTCGTTGGCAAGCTGGCTTATTTTAGAGTATATTCTGGCAAACTAACCGCCGGTTCTTACATTTTAAATAGTTCAACAGGTGAGAAAGAACGTGTTGGCCGCATTGTTCGTATGCAGGCCGACAAGCGCGAGGACGTTAACGAAGTTGGCGCCGGTGATATTGCGGCAATTGTGGGACTTAAGGGCACCACAACCGGCAATACGCTTTGCGATCCTACCACTTCGATAGTTCTAGAGAGCATCACTTTCCCCGAACCACCTGTTTCGATTGCTATTGAGCCAAAAACCAAGAGCGACCAAGAGAAAATGTCGCTGGCCATGCAGCGTTTGGCCGAGGAAGACCCCACTTTCCGTATTAAGGTTGATGATGAAACCGGACAAACGATTATCTCAGGTATGGGTGAACTCCATTTGGAAATTATTGTAGATAGAATGAAGCGCGAGTTTGCCGTTGAGGCTAATATTGGCGCACCGCAAGTTGCCTACCGTGAAACTATCCGTAAAGATGGCGTTGAAGCCGAGGGCAAGTTTATTCGACAGTCTGGTGGCCGTGGACAGTACGGCCACGTTTGGCTGCGATTGAGCCAAAACGAAGCCGGCAAAGGCTTTGAATTTGTCAATTCCATTAAAGGTGGCGTGGTTCCTGGTGAATATATCAAGCCAGTAGAGCAAGGCATCGTAGAGGCCATGAACAATGGTGTATTGGCAGGCTATCCGGTTGTAGATATTAAAGCCGAACTATATGACGGCTCATATCACGAAGTTGACTCTTCGGAGATGGCTTTTAAAATTGCCGGCAGTATTGCCCTACAGGAAGGTGTCAAAAAAGCTTCGCCAGTAATACTTGAACCAATCATGAAAGTCGTAGTCGTTACGCCTGAAAATTTCATGGGTGATGTCATAGGTGATCTAAACAGTAAACGCGGCCGGATAGAATCGATGGAAGACTTATCAGCCGGAATAAAAGAGATTACGGCTTTTGTGCCGCTTGGTGAAATGTTTGGCTACACCACTAATTTACGAAGTTCAACCCAGGGCCGGGCCAGCTCAAGCATGGAGCTGGACCACTACGCCGACGTGCCACGTAATGTCGCCGAAACCATTATCGCCAAAGCTGGAAAATAAGAATAAATAGGATGGTAGAGAGAGTATCAACCCTAGCCCCTTGTGATCGCCGGGAGTGCGAGATTTTCCCAGATCTTATCGAACAAGTAGTGTCCGTACGTGAGGCGGGAATCGTTGAGATTGACGGTCGCGATATGCGTGTTGATAGTGTAAAGGTCGTTTGTTCGGGGGAGAGTAGGTCTGTGCAAGCCAAAATCTGTCATGGTGTCGTCCAAGTGACACTTGTGGGGCGAAAGAAAACTCCCATTGTCCTATAGTCTCTTTACAAACAGATAAGGATTAGCTAGAATAGTTTGGTAACTCGTACGGGTGTTGTTATACCTGTGCTCAAATTAATAAGCTAACCCTTCGATAAATTCAGGGTAAAGGAGATAATTTTATGGCAGATTTTGACCGTAGCAAGCCGCACGTCAATGTTGGTACGATGGGGCACGTTGACCATGGTAAAACCACTCTGACAGCAGCTATTACTGCAGTGCTGGCCAAGAAGCTTCCAAGCGACGTGAATAAGCCAGTTAAATATGACGAAATTGACAATGCGCCTGAGGAAAAAGCTCGCGGTATAACCATCGCTACTTCTCACCAAGAGTATGAGAGTGAAAAGCGTCACTATGCTCACGTTGACATGCCAGGCCACGCCGACTATGTCAAAAACATGATTACTGGTGCTGCTCAAATTGACGGTGCAATTTTAGTTGTATCTGCCGCCGACGGTCCTATGCCTCAGACTCGTGAGCACGTTCTGCTTGCGAAGCAGGTTGGTGTACCAAGCATTCTAGTTTTCATGAACAAGATGGATCTAGCTGACCCCGAACTAGTCGAACTAGTTGAAATGGACATTCGTGAGCTTCTAAAGAAATATGATTTCGACGAGAAAGCCCCAATTGTTAAGGGTTCAGCTACAAAAGCTCTTGAGGGCTCGGCCGCTGACGAAGACGCTATCATGGAACTCGTTAAGGCTATGGATGACTACATTCCTGAGCCTAAGCGTGACCTAGAAAAGCCATTTTTGATGCCTATTGAGGACGTATTCTCCATCAAAGGTCGTGGTACCGTTGCTACCGGACGTGTTGAGACTGGAGTTGTTAAGGTTAACGAAGAAGTCGAAATTGTCGGCATTCGTCCGACTAAAAAATCAGTTGTAACCGGTGTTGAAATGTTCAAGAAAAATCTTGATCAAGGACAAGCTGGTGATAACGTTGGTGTACTGCTTCGCGGTATTGAGCGCGAGGATATTGAGCGAGGCCAGGTTTTGGCTAAGCCAGGCACAATTACACCTCACACTGAATTTGACGCTGAAGTTTATATCCTGACTAAAGAGGAAGGTGGCCGTCACACGCCATTCTTCAAGGGTTACAAACCACAGTTTTACTTCCGTACAACGGACGTAACAGGTGAAGTTGAGCTTCCAGCCGACAAAGAAATGGTCATGCCAGGTGACACAATTACCTTCAAGGTCAAATTGTTAGCCCCAATAGCCATGGAGCAAGGTTTGCGCTTTGCTATTCGCGAAGGCGGCCGTACTGTTGGCGCCGGGGTTGTCACTAAAATCAATAAATAACCCCAGACAAATAGATTGTAAAAAAAGCTTCGGACAAACCGGGGCTTTTTATTTGTTGATAGGCTTCTTGCGTAGCAAACGTTTTAATGTTATAAAATAAGCTTATGTCAGAATCTTCCTACTTAAGTAGACATGAAATGCAGCAACAGCAGGCCCTAAGAGATCACGTTAATTACTCATTAGTGGAAGCAGGGCTAGCAGTTGCTTATAAATTGATACGTGAATGTGATTCTGCGGAACTTTGGACTGAGGTTGTGCCAATAGTTAACGGCAAGCCACAAAACGACGAGTTACAGGCGAAATATGAGCGACACTTAGAAATCATGAGTAACCGCGATGCCGTTGGTTGGTATTCACTTGGTTATTCAGCCGTGAAATTAGTAGAAATGAATGAAGTGGAGGCGCGAAAAAAGGTCGGTAGAGCAGAGCTGACGCTTAGGAGCCTAGCGGCGAGGAACTATTGGGACATACATTTCGAAAGAGAAAATCAACGTGAACGCCTAAGAGGCAGGGTTTAGTCTTTCCTTTTTCACGCAAATGTTATAAAATTTCAATCTATAAATTAATGGTATCGAGAACTCGTCCGGTCACTCATCACCCCGGAAGAGATTACGATACAAGGAGACATCATGGCGGAGGCCAAGAAACCCGTTCGACAGGCTCAAGATAAAGCCGTTCTGAAAGCTGAAGACAAACCAGCAGTAGCAGAGAAATCCACTAAGCAGGCTCAGCCCAAACCAGACGCATCAACTAAACAACGTATTCGTATTCGACTTAAAGCCTACGACCATAAGGTGATAGATCAGGCTGCTAAGCAAATTGTCGATACAGCTTTGCGGACTGGTGCGGTTATTGCCGGACCCATCCCACTACCCACTAAGAAAACTGTTTACACTGTGATTAAAAGCCCTCATGTCTACAAAAAGGGGCGCGAGCAGTTTGAAATGCGTATTCATAAACGTTTGATAGATGTATTGGACCCTACGCCAAAGACCATTGATAGCCTCATGAACCTATCACTGCCGGCCGGTTGCGATGCCGAAATCAAGATGTAGGCTTGCATTATGTGTGATTTTTGCCCCTATCAATTCGACAAAGTTAGGGTAGGAATGTCAGAGGAATACATCGATGGTTGCTGGGAATATACGAACCAGGAATGCCCGGATGATAAAAAAGAATGGATAGTAGCGAGCGTTACGGACAACCATGACATGAATCGACGAACAGCGGCAAAACTTATAGAGGCTGCGGATTTATCAAGACTGGCAATGTTAACAGTCTATGGACTAGACGATCTGTACTTTAATGAAAATAAGGCTTAGAGAACATATTTGCAGGGAGTATCACCAAATACAGAGGAAGTGCCTGATAATATGGGTAACAAATCCACTTAAAACCCTCCAAGAAGAGGCGGTTTCTTGATGCTCATGCTTGCAGATTACCGTCGAGGTAATAGACTAATTAAGTGATAAATTTTGTCGATGACCCCATTATTGAAGTTGAAAGAAGGCGTGAATACGTTGGAAATCTGCCAGAGCTGCCAGACGATTTTATATTTGAAGAAGAGCTGACAGAAGTTGGAGAATGGGACAAAGTCGAGAGTCTAGTCATCAATCCGACTACGATCTGCCAAGAAGCCATTCTCAAATTAAGCGATTGTGTCATTCGATTTGAAAAGTATATGAGGAGCAGGCCTAAGCTCAGAATGCCCATATCTACCCAAGAAGTCTATATTTGGCAAAGAGACGGCATGCAGTGCGTTTACTGTGATAGACAACTCTTGCCATATTCCGCAACTTCTCGTGGTGAAATGTATGCACGAAACAGCCGGAGCAATAGCAATAGCCCTGATCACGTAGTACCTGCGTACAGAGAAGGACTTACAGTAGTTAGAAACTTGGTAACTTGCTGTAAGCCGTGTAATTTTTTCAAATCAACCCGCTTGCCCAGCGACTTCTTATTAGACCTTTATTCTCCAGGTGGTTTCGAGCGCAGAGATCAGAACTGGCAATTCAAGAAGCAAGATTTTGCTCTTCAATTTGGCGACCAACGGTAAGCTAGCAGTAACATTATCCCCAGGCGTACAAATGTGGTATAATATATTTTCAAATTAGGAGATTGAATTGCGTATACCCCAAGGTATGAGTGAAGGCTTGTATGAGTCCTCAGAAAGGCAAATTGAGCAGCACGGGATTGAGGCAACTAGGGCAGTGCTTCTGAATGACGGACGTGGTGATGGCTGGATTACGAATGACTGGCGCAATCAACACCTGAGCGGTTCATTAGTCCAAATGCGCAAGCGCAGTACTATTTATGGACGGCGTTATCAGATTGAGTTGGTACCAATTGATAGCGTGATGAGACAAGTTGATCTAGTTGGACAATCAATCGACAATGAACTGGTCCAGCTTGCAGGTACCTCTAGTGTTGCTGGCGAAATGAAAGACGGTGAAATAATGGGTGTTGCTGGTAGTCGTCTGTGGCTAAGAAATTGGCTAACTCTGGAAGCTGACGAAAAACAAACACTTAAAGATTTCTATGGTCAAGCTGCCGATAGACGTCGCCATGCTACAAATCCACTGAATATGCTGGCGGGCGATCGGTTCAGTCGTATCCGCAATCTTAAAGATTCGACGGGGCGAGATAATCCGCAAGCGGTGCTCGTTCAGACTCGGCCATTGGAAGCGGATCTGGTTGAACGGCATGATGAAGTCAGCCGTACCAAAATAGTTAACAGCGGTCGCCAAATACGCTTGCAAAAATGGTTTCGTGATGAAAATCGCCAACTTGCCACTGCGCAAGAAGCGATCGACGGTGTCTTAAAAAGTCAGAATGAAAGTGACCTAGATTGGTTGGCGAGAGTCGCTAGTCACATACGCTTTTATATCCAACCTTTTAATTATGTCGCAATGGAAGTAGGTGGAGTAAAGGGTAATATCCGCCAACTTGAAGTCGTTGACCCGATAGAGCGCTTGCGTGAAGGCTTATTTTTTATCCGCGCCCGTAGTCATCTTGCAGAACCTTTCAGGCGGATTGTGGCACTGAAAAAGGACAACTTCGGCACGGCTGCTGTACATGATGAGCTAAGGGCCGACGTTGGACAGCGTATGGCAACGCTGGAAGAAATGAGTTTACATGGTGCTTATAACACAACTCGCGGCCGAGTCTTGGACATTGGCAATCAGGTTATTTCAGCAATCGACGCCAATAGATTTACTGATACTAAAAAAATGAGCAATACTGCGAAATCGCTCCTAATGTATTTCTGCCTACCAAAGGATGATCCAGAAACAACTACTTGGTATCAATACCATCTATAATCTGCGAAACTCCGTAAAAATGTTACAATCATGCCAATGGGCAAAAAAAGAAATACTTCGACTAAAAACAAAGAACTAGACGGTGTCTATTTTCTAAAACTAGTTATGTTTATAATTTTCGGGTCTCTTTGGGTGCACTTAGCCGGATCATCGGG
>DATIIF010000050.1:0-7919 GCA_035479935.1 Patescibacteria group bacterium | reverse complement strand
GTCTATGAAACCAAGGAAAAATTGGTTGTTAAGGCTCGCACTGCCGGTGTAAATAAAAGTGATTTAGATGTTAGTATTGCCGACAATACACTTAGTATTCGCGGCACATTATCTGCGGGTAATGAAGAAGACGTTGAAAATTATTTTGTTCAGGAATGTTACTGGGGAGAATTTTCTCGCAGCATAGCTTTGCCTGTACCTGTAAAAGAAGATGAGATTGAAGCTGTTCTAAAAGATGGCGTCCTGACTATCAGCTTTACTAAGGTCAAGCAAGATACGGTTAAGAAGATTCAGATCTTATAGACTGAAGCTTGTGTTATCAAAAAGACCGCCCCGAGAGGCGGTCTTTTAAAATTCAGCGTCTTATTTATGTTGTGCCGGCAGTACTAACCTTGGCCAGTACGAAGCGGACAATAAACTGCGCAAGAGCAACTACCACTAGGCCAATTACGGCGTAAAGAATAGTATTTTTAGCTCCGGTAACGTTAGCGGACTCTCCGCCAGAGGTAATGTATTTGAGTCCTCCTATGATAATCATGATGACTGAAATAACTCCTACAATTAGCGAGAAGATATTGATCACTAATTTCACGATGTTATTAACAGTGGTAGTGGTACCAGAATCATCCGGTGTACAGCTAGCATTAGGATCTACATTAATATCGGCGCCGCACTGCACTTTAGGCAGAATGGTATTGTCGGCTGCATAGACCGCTACTGGCGCTAAAACTGGCAGGCCAAATAGGCTGAGAATGCCGAGAGTCGTTAGTAATTTTTTAATTTTATTAATCATTTTGTTAGTAACCTTTCTTATTGCTTCCTTAACTTATACCATAAATTCTTTCTAAGGTTCAACTCTATAGCCAAATTATTTCGGGACTTTTGCCAGTACAAATCTTACGATGACTTGGGCCAAAGCAACAACAACTAGACCGACAATTGCATAAAGCAAGGTGTTTTTGGCACCACTAACGGCGTTGCTGTCGCCGGCAGAGGTTATGTACCTAAGCCCACCAATAATAATCATAATTACAGCAATAACACCTATAACTACGGAAAAAATATTTATAGCCAAGCGTACCAGGCTATCAATTTTTGTGCTCGAGTCTGTACAGGAAGTTGAAGTGGCACTCACATCTATGCCCTGACAAGCGGCTGTCTTAGCATTATCAAATAAGGCTAATGCAGGTTGGGCAGGCAAGGCTAGTGTGCCAAAAACCGTCAAAAAACTAGCTATAATCAACAATTTCTTAAGTAAATATTTCATGCTCTTATCCTACTTTGTTTATTATAAACCGCACAATTAATTGAGCAGAAGCTACAACTACCAGGCTTATTACGGCGTACAGGATTGCTTTTTTGGCAGAACTTATGGAAGTAGGGTCGCCGGCACTGGTTATCATTTTGACGCCGGCAATCATAATAACGAAAACCGCAACCAGACCGGCAATAATAGATAGGATGTTAACTGCTGTGGTCAGCACTCCGTGCGGCCCAAATAAGACATTTTCGTTAGTGTCAGTTGGGCATACAGAAGATTGTGTGTTTTTACAGGCAGGGAAGAGGTCAAATGCGTGGGCTGCGGGAACTATAACCAAACTTGGCATGATTGCTGTGATTAAAAGTGCGAATGATATAAGTAGCCGCTTCATCTTTAAATCTTCACTATTACGAATTGAATAATGGCCTCTGCGCTCAAAGCTACGGTTAGGCCAATGGCCGCGTAGATGATTGTATTGCGCAGTTTAGATGTAGCCGCCGGATCGCCAATTGTTGTCTGATAACGGATAGCCGAAATGATGATAAATATTACCGCTACGACGGCAATCACTCCAAAAACTATTTCTAAAACGCTGGTTAGTAAATCCTTGTCCAGGTTAGGGTCGGGGATTTGAAGTTCATCTTTCTTTATTAAGACTGCCAGTAGACTAATCATGGGCTAAGTGTCCTCCCCAGAAAGTTAACTAACACACTGGCGGACAAAACTATAGCCAGCCCAATCACCGCGTTAATAATTGTGTTGCGCGCAGCCTTGGCATTTTCCGATTCACCTTGGCTTGAGATAAAGCGGATACCGCCGTAAACCACCATACCTATGGCAATCAACCCTGAAAGACGCAGAAGAATCTCAAGGATAGCCAGGGCAATCAGACCGGAGGCGGCTTGCCAGTCAAAATTGCCGTTAGTATCGTTTGGCCCCAGTATGGCACACTCGTCGGTATTGCCCTTGCTGTCAGTTTTTGGACCAACTTCAAGGTACTCATACCATGTAGGCAGGCTCAAAAACCCAGCGGACTTATCACAGCCAGCAGCCACAGCCGCGCTAGCTATGCCCGGAGAAACTATAAGACTAGTAGCTAAAATAGATAATGAAACAATCAGGCCAGCGCCCAATTTAGTCAATTTCAAAATATGCCTCCGGGGACCAACCATTGTAAGAAGGCAAACATAAAGAAATATACAACCAGGGCCAGAAGGGCATTCATTATTCTTTTACGGGCATTGCTTAAAGAAGTTGGGTTGTCGCCAGAGGTAGTGTATTGAATGCCACCGACAATTATCATCGCCACTATAATTATGCCAACCAGCCCTGATAAGATATTGGTAAAAATCTGTATGTACTTAACAATGCCGCAATCGTTATCGGTTCTACTATCCGAGTTATCAATGTCCTTAATTGCCACATTGCAGTCATTTTTGACAGAACCAGGGGTGGAATTATCAGGCGCCACTCGCAACAAAGACTCAAAGTTTTCACAAGAAGGTAATTCTTTTATGTCAAAGTCATTCGGGCCACTTTCTGGCCGGGTTATTTCATAACAATGATCGGGCTGAAAAGAGTACGGCTGTGGGTTGTCGCTTTTTCCCGTGTAGTAGCCTGAGCAGTCAGATTCTAGGACACGATCCCCATTAGAACTTTCACTCGCGCAACGCGCGGCGGCAGCTGAAGCAACTGGAGTCTTCACAGAAATTCCCAGGGCCAGCAGCATCACCAATACAGGTAGCAGAAATTTTGCCTTTTTTATGATTCGCATTTATTGCAACTATAACTTTTTTCACCCTTGTATACAAGCTGACAAAAATCGTTTTTCATGCTCTACTATGGACTTATCTGGACGCTTATGGTATAATAGCCTCTATGAGTCGTAATATTAAGTCACCAGCAGAAGGCCAAGGGCAAGTTCCTGCTCCTGACGTAGATAATCTAAATGAACAATTCGCAATACCTGCGGTAATCCCTGCTCCAGAGCACAGGGACGACAAACCAGTTGAAGAAGAAGCAACTGAGACCGCAGAGTTGGTACCGCCAGTTAGCCCAGAAGTATTAGCACCACCCCAAGTTGACGAACCCAAAAAGAGCCGCCTATGGCTTAAGATAGGCGCACCGATTGCAGCAATTGCAGCATTTGGCGGATCATTCCTAGTAGCCCACAATTCTGGGGGCGACGACCATATGAGAAATGATGTGGCAGTGCTTACGACACCTACAACCGCCCAGGAATACACACCCACTACACTAAATCCTCTTGCTGAACAACTTGGTAATGAATACGCCGAACCTAAGCCGGCAACTACTAATGACCCTCAGGAGATATTAGACGCATTATTTTATAACCTTGATGGCTATCTCAATACCGGGAACGAAGATTGTTTGAAATTCTACGTGTTTAATCCCGACGATGTAAATAGTAGTTTAATTCAAGTATTACAGAAACAGCGGGATAGCATAGAAGAGTACCAACGAACGGTTGTCATATATAGACAGGTAGATAAGCCTTTGGTGAACGGTGAACCTGACTACAGTGACCCTAATAGCCCAACCATACCTGTTAAGGTCAGTGCAAAGGCAGGGAATGACACTGTCAATTATTCTGGCACACTAAAGCTCTCCCAAACGACACGCGAATTTAATGGCCAAACTTTTAGAGTGTGGACTGTTATAGATCAGAACTTCACAGCTCCTAGTAATTAACCTTCAGATTTAACGCTCCAGACCCCTTTGGTGACATCTTAGCATATGCTATATTGATGGCAGTTATGTTAAGAAAACGCGGTATTTTTATTGGGCTACTTATATTGACGTTTATTGGCAGCAGCCTGTTCGCGATTTTTAAGCCGCAACAAGCTCTGGCTGCAACAGAAAGTGACATAAAAAGCGCAACCCTTACATGGGTCAACCAGGCTACGATTAGCGCCAAGGTTGGCTCGGATAGTTTCACTTTTTTTGATTCAAACATTGGTGACGGAACCTTAGAATATGCAATCCAAAGTTACCCTTGCCATGGGACAATTACTTTATCGCGTGTAGTGCAGGGAAGAACCGCCACGGGTCCAGTTATAAAGAACACCGGGCAACTGGATATGGACTACCAAAGCGCGCCGCGCGCCGATGGCACAAGTGACTGTTCGAATACATCCCCAAATAGAGTCTCTTTACCTATCGGCAGTACTGGCAATTATGACATTAAGTATATTTTTGCCAGCGCCACTCAAATAAAACAAGCAGATGGCCGCGATCCGGCCTTCACACAGTCATCTGCTTACCCCAATCTATTTGTTGCGGGGAGTAGTCAGTGTGCTGATGTTATCCTTACAAATGGCGGTAATGCGACTTTATATGATTTGACAGGTAGCCAGGCAACTAGAGGTCCTCAATATCCTGATGCCCCGCCAGAAGTACACCAAAGCGGCTGTTATGTTGTAAGTCAATCGAGCATTAAATTGGGCGGCACTGCCTCTAGCCCTGTAGTAGCCCCAGGATCTGGCGGCCAAAGCTCAACAGCAGCGCAAGGTTCTGATAGCTGTGAAGCGCGGAGCGGAGTGTTGGGTTGGATATTATGTCCTGCTGTTTTAGCCTTAGACTCGGGCTTTAGTTGGATTGATACAGAAATACAAGCACTGCTAGAGATTGACAACACGTCTTACAATAACCCAGGACTGCATAATGCTTGGGCGCAAATTAGAAATGTAGCATATTTAATTCTTGTCCCGGTTATGCTGGTGATGGTAATTGGTACTGCCCTTGGAAGTGGCTTCTTTGACGCTTACACGGTCAAAAAAGCCCTGCCGCGAATGGTCGCGGCGGTTATATTTATTAGCCTGTCTTGGTATATAACCGTATTCTTGGTGCAATTCTTCAACGTAGTTGGCGAAGGTGTATTAGGTCTAATAACAGCACCTTTCCATACCGTCGTTAATGGTGTTGATAAGACTGTTTCTACGCTGACCCTGGCAGACCTATATAGCGGGGCCACACCGCTTCAAAGTATAATAACTGCCAGCGCTTTGGCTATCGGAGCTGGCGTAGCGATATTTTTCTTTGCTGGGACTACCTTTCTTTTTGTAGCTTTGGCCTTTTTGGTCTTGTTCGTAAGGCAGTTATTTGTTGTGGCACTCATATTGGCGTCGCCCTTGGCCATCTTGGCGTGGATATTCCCTGGCAACGATAAGATCTGGAAAGATTGGTGGAACGGCTTTACCAAGTTACTGATAATGTTCCCGCTCATTATGGGCTTAATTGCTGTTGGCCGGGTTTTTGCAGTAATTATCCATGATAGTTCTCCAGCTGGGCTTTCCGGCACTCTGAATCCTTTCTTCGTTTTGGCAGCCTATACGTTACCTTATGCTGCTATACCTTTAACATTTAAGTTTGCCGGGGGGCTATTTGCAACGGTTGCTGGTGCCGCTAATGATAGAAGCAAGGGCTTATTTGATAGAGCAAGAGAACGAAGGACAGAGCGCATAAAACGTGCACAGGGCCAGAGTTTATTTAACCCCAACACCGGTTATGGTCGGTTTGGAAATAAAATGGCGACCTGGACAACTGACCCGCTTTCAAATCTGGCCTATAAGTACAACAAAGTTCCTGGCCTTAGCGGTAAGGGCAATAAGATCCGCGCTCAACTTTTTGCAGCTAGAATGGAACAAAGTGGCAACTTATACAAAGAGCTAAATGAGTCAGGCATGTTCAATGACAAGGCTTACCGGGCACTTTCCGGAGCTTACAGTGGGTTTAAAGATCCAGGAGTTCGTGACGGTCTTATAAAGGCCGGTTTCATGGATGAACAAGGCCGAACACTAAAAACGGCAAAATCTTTTGATGAAATTACAAAGGTAGCAAGCATTCTGGATAAGGGTGGCGAGACAGAGCGTGTGGCAGGAAATGCCCTGAGAGGTTATGCTGGCCGCATATCAAGCCTTTATTCTGATCCTGAAATGGGCAAGGCAGGTGTTGAAGCTGCTGGCATAATGGGGCTTGCTGCACATGGCTTTGCAGAGCCAGAAGATATAGCCAATGTGGCCAATAACCTAGTTAAATCAGGCGCTGACAAAGAATACGCCCAAGCTGTGGCCTCACGAGCTCAAGTTGTTGGCCAGCAGCAACGACCTGATCTTAAAGCTGGGTATGGCGTAGTCGTTAATAAAGACACTGGTGAATTCGAGAGTATCTTTGCCGACGGTAACCAGGGACGTCAGAAAGACTTAATAAAGACTATATCTTCCCACGACCTCGCAGCTGCCAAGACTGGGGCGCTTAAACGACTTTCGCCTGTGATTCAGCAAATGGTCCAGGACGGCGGGAATGAGGCTCAGGCAGTTGAAGATCAGCTTTTCAGCTGGGCAGGCCCATACTCGCAAGCTTCAGTTGCATCAAAAGCCGAAGCCCTTGACATAATTGACACTTTAAGCGGCGCCAGAGGGGCAGACGGCAGGTATGCAGAAGGCACGATAGGCAGTAGATTTGAACAAAGAAGACGAGCAGAGACTGATCCTACGCGCCGCAATGAAGCCGGTGATGTTGCTGACGGTGGTGGTGGCGAAGCTCACTAGCCAGTACTCCTCATTCCAGATAAAATAAAACTATGGCAACATACAAAGTAATCCAAGACATTGAAGCTGAAGATAAACTACTAGGGCCATTGACCCTAAGGCAGTTTATTTATGCTGCCATTGCCCTTGTTAGCGCATTTGTGGCTTTCAAGTTGGCTGCAGTTAACCTTCTACTAGCATTGCCACTTTTACCAATAATCTTATTCTTTGGAGCCCTGGCCGCCCCATTCGGCCGCGACCAACCAACTGAAGTGTGGCTACTAGCTAAAATACGTTTCTTTTTAAAGCCCCGCCGCCGTATCTGGGACCAAAGCGGCATAAAAGAAATGGTCACTATTACCGCCCCGAAAGTTGTGGAGAGGGTATTGAGCAAAAACTTTTCCGAAAAAGAAGTTGAAAGCCGCTTGGAAGCCTTAGCCAACACCATAGATAGCCGTGGTTGGGCAGTAAAAAATATCAACGTAAACTTATTTAACCAACCAAATTACGGCCTTGAAGATTCTGACCGTTTAGTTGGGACAGAGGTTCTGCCACAGGATATGCCGGTTCTGGATATCAAGCCAACTGACGATGTTTTGGACGTTAATACAAACCCAACGGCGCAGAACTTTGAACAACTAGTGGCCAACTCTACCCAAGCCCACAAACAACAAGCGGTAGACAACATGAAAAGTGCCTCGCAACCAAGTGACCAGCCGGCTGATTACTGGTTCTTGCGAGGCCAGGAGCCAACTACCAGTGAGAAGGGCTATGCTACATTTCAAGGTTCTAAGGTGGTCACGCCAGGAGCCGAAAACGAGCAGTCCACCCCGCCTTCCGATTATGAGAAACAATTACTAAATAAAATTCATCTGGATATGAGTAAGCCTAACCCGGCATATGGCCACATGCGCAACATCAAACCGATGTCTGAACAAAAGGCCTCAAAAAAGACAAAGGCTATGCCACCCGCCCCTGATCCTGCTATACTGGGATTTGCTAACAATAATGATCTCAGCGTAGGAACTATCCAACACGAGACGAGCAAACCACGCAAGAAGGAACCCCCCGAAGGCGAAGTAGAGGTTCGGCTCCGCTAGTTGGCTACA
>DATIIF010000049.1:0-4718 GCA_035479935.1 Patescibacteria group bacterium | reverse complement strand
TCTTTTCTTGTTCTTGCCGCGAGCATTAACTGGGCCAGTGCTTGGCGGATTTTGGTTTGCTGGAGAATTTTGAGTTTCCCCACCTACAACGGGTTGATAGGATGCACGCTCAGGCGCCGGCGCTAAAGCTGGTTGATTTTGTTCGTTTGGCGGCATTGTTTTTCCCCTTTTTATTGTAGAGACTCGAGGCGCTTTTGAAGCTCTTCGATAGGCACTGATGAATTAGGTATTTTTATTGAATTCACTATACCATAAGCACCATAACTTTCCTCTCGGTCGGCACTGTCGTATTTCACCTTCACAAGCTGCCTAGACCATATATCAACCGTGGCATCAAACTTAATCGCCCCATGGTCTTTATAGACAGAAGGGTCGAGGGTATCAAATTGATGGAGACCTATTATCTGACTAAAGGCTTTGAGCATCTTTATGTAGCCTTCAGTGTCAGCTTGTACATGATAAACCAATAGTGGACGCCCATTTTGGCTGATGCGTTGTACGCTAGCGTAGTCCGGCTGGTAAACATTGGCTTCCTTGATGAGTTTGTATAGCTTATCGCTATCTGCCGGCCTAAGATCGGCAATTGGCAATATTCCAAAAACGCTTTGACTAAATAGCTGGCCGCCTGAAAGTTGGTCTTGCTGTGACCCAGTTTTACCCCACACATTCAATACCTTAGAGAAGTCTAGGTCTTTACCTTTTGCATCTTTCTGTTTGGTTGAGATTTGGGTGTAGCGAACAAAATCTTCTCCAGGTGTACCGATGCTTTCCGTAGCAACAGTGGCGGCAGATGTACCTGTCTGAGTCAAAAATGTTACAGAATGGGCCATGTTGATCTTGCCGGCCCATAGTTGAGTGGCTTGATCCAAACTTTGGGTGTCACCAGCCTGGGAAATACGTTTGGCATATGAAACGGTCCTAAGGTTAGCCTTCAGCATATCATCAAAAACTCGCTTGGGGCTGGTAAAAATGAAATGCCACCATAGCCAAGCACTTAGACCTAATAGAATAACTGCTAGAATAACCAGCTTATAAATAAATCTTTTGCTTGTGAGTCGTTTTATACTTGTGGGCATGGCTTGTATTGTATAACAAAAACTGTCGAAATTAGCTGCCTAATATTGAGATAGTGCCTTTATGTTGAAGCATAATAGACGAGGTTAGAACTTTATTCTTCTGTGCGCCAACACCTTGTGGCCTGCCACATCGTGTACTCGAAGATATTTGGCACCATTCGCAACCGCGACTTCACCAGCTTCTAGGTTTGGTGCCAGTTCCATCCTACCGTCACCCAGGAACCTTTTTCTGGAATAACCAATCATAACGTCATAGCCAGGAACTTTTTTAGCAAATTTTAATAACTCTTTATTAACCTCCACCGTTTTGCCAAAACCAATGCCTGGGTCAAGAATAATATTGCTTCGCGGCAAGCCTTTGGCCTCAAGTAGCCTTGCTTTGTAGATCAGCTCATTTCTCACTTGCTTCACATCAGAAACAGATTGCTTCTCATGAGCCTCTTGGATTGGCATGTCAGGTAGATGACTAATAATCACCTGGGCTTTTAAATGACAAATAAGATCTATCATCTCCTGGTTGTTCAGTCCCGTTACGTCATTAACTATGACTGGGCCGATTTCAAAAGCTTTTCGAATAGTTGCCGGATGGTAACTATCGATAGATATTTTTCCTGGGTAACGTAACAAGAGCGTCCTTAATACCGGTTCGAGGCGATGCCATTCTTCTTCATCGCTAAGCGGTATAGCATTAGGGCGTGTTGATTCGGCGCCGACATCTACTAGCGAGGCCCCTTCGTGGAATAACTGGGTAGCATGCTTAATTGCTACTTCAGGATTCACGAACTGACCCCCGTCGCTGAAACTATCCGGGGTAATATTCAATATTCCGACCAGTTTTACCATCTGCTCATAATAGCAGAGAATTTTTAGCCGTTCGCCTCGCGTACGATGCAAGAGTTAGGATGTGGCTAAAATGGTAGGCCTTGTCTGGCTAATTCCTCTCGAGCGCTGTCAAATTCCTGCGCAGCGGCTTTCAGTCGAGGAAGGAAACTGTCCAAGCGCGGACAGTTATCGGACTGTGATCGTAGTGTTGCGCAGTCAATTTGTTCGGCACTATCCAGTGCGGCTTCGACCCCCGACAGAAACAATGCTACCGTTGCACTAACTGAAGTAGAGCTCTCGATCCGATAAGCACGTTCTTGATCCCACTTGGCTTGTTGATCAGGTGTCATGGGCAAGGCCTCGATATATGGCACGTCAGACATGGTTTCAGCTATACGATCAGCACGCTTGTCTATGTCGACAAGTTGAGATAAAAGACTTTCTTCAATATATTTCCATATCTCGGGTTGTTCACAACTACTACATTGTCTGTTCATTTCAATCATTGGTGTCACTTTGTAGGACTTTCAGGGCTCCTATCGTTTAACAATTCAGAGATATTGCTAACTTGTTCCATAGTTATCGCCAGGTGTCTATTTGGTTGGTGGAGCCGGGGAGAATCGAACTCCCAACTTATCCATGCCATGGATACGTACTAGCCATTGTACTACGGCCCCAAATTTACGAACAAGAGTATACCACAGATAAGGAGTTATTTGATTAGTTGTAGCAGTTCTTTTTCGGTAATTTGTTTGGTCCCTAGCTGGCGAGCTTTAGCTAATTTCGACTCGCCAACATTTTGACCAACTACCAAAAAATCGGTATCCTGGCCAACACTTGTTTGGAAAGTGCCGCCAAGTTTTCGAATTTTCTCAGCGGCATCGTCGCGGCTCATGCCCTCAAGCGTGCCGGTTACAACAAAGTTCTTGTTGGCTAGCTTTCCACCGATAGTTTTAACTTCTTTAGGCCAAACATCCAGGCCGCGGAACTTAGCCAGCATTTTCTGATTATTGTCATCGTCAAACCATAGCATTATAGATTCGGCCACAATCTCGCCGATGCCTTCCACAGATCTTAAGTCATCCAGTTTGGTCGTACCCAAGTTGTCTAGACGCTTAAAATAATTAGCTAGGTCTATGGCTGTCTGGGCGCCAACGTGCCTGATGCCTAAACCATAAATAAACCGCGCTAGCTCTGGGTTCTTCTTGAGCGCAATTGCCTCGATTAGCTTGTTGGCCGAAATTTCAGCAAATCTCTCCACTTCTAATATTTGTTTTTTAGTTAGTTTGTAGATGTCCGAAAGATCGTGAACTAGGCCAGCATCCACTAGCGCCCCTACATTTTTCTCACCCAAAGTGTCAATATCTAGCGCGCTTTTGCTAGCAAAGTGGATTAAGGCTTGTTTTAGTAGCAGCTTGCTGGTGGCGCCCTTAACTCTATAGACAGCTTCGCCTTCGGGCCTAACAAACTCTAGTTCCGGAAATTGGGCTTTTAGCTCATGCTCCATGTCGAACTTCTTGGCCGTTTTGGGGCGCAGCTCGGTGAGAACCCGTTCTACTTGGGGAATAATATCGCCAGCTTTATAAATAACAACCGTGTCTTCGACGCGGATATCTTTACGCTCAATTTCGTCGGCATTGTGAAGGCTGGCATGTTGCACTGTTGTGCCAGCCACAACAACCGGTTCAAACACGGCAATTGGCGTAGCCGCCCCTGTTCGGCCAATGCTTATAATAATGTCTTTGACTTTGGTGGTTGCTTCTTCGGCGGCATATTTGTAGGCAACGGCGGCACGTGGCGCCTTGCCCACCACCCCTAGCTCTTCATAAAGCCTGCGGTCGTTAAGCTTAATTACCAGTCCGTCTGTAAGATACGGCAGTTCGTGCCTTTTCTTTTCCCACTGATCGGCGTAAGCCATAATCTCATCAACGTCTTTTAGTAGCCGAGTATGATTGCCTACCGGTATACCCAGTTCTCTTAATGCTTCATAAGCAAATCCGTTGGTTGGCACTTCGCTAGAATCATTGCGTAAAAGGTCCCAGGCCTGAAATCGCAAGGGTCGGGCTGCGGCCAATTTGGGGTCAAGCTGGCGGATAGAACCGGCGGCGGTGTTGCGGGGGTTAGCGTACAAGGGCTGTCCGGCGGCTTCGCGCTGTTTATTTAAAGTTTCGAAATCTTTTTTATAGATAATGATTTCGCCGCGTATTTCAGTACGGCCATTCAAGAATTTTTCTAATTTTTTACTGCGGCGAAGTTCAAAGGGCACGCTGGCAATTGTGCGCACATTGTTTGTCACATCTTCGCCAACAAAGCCATCGCCGCGCGTAATTGCCCGAACAAACTTGCCATTTTCGTAATGCAGCGCGCAGGCCAATCCATCTAGTTTTAGATCTATAAAGAATTCTGGCTTAGCTTGAGGTGCTAGTTTTTGCATGCGTTTTAGCCAGGCTTCAACTTCCTCACGATTAAATACATCGTTAAGACTCAGCATTCGCTTGCTGTGTTCAATTTGGACAAATTTATCGAGAGGTTTGCCACCGACTCTTTGAGTTGGCGAATCGGGTGTAACAAGATCTGGGTATTGTTCCTCTAACTGAGCCAGTTCGTGTTTTAGCGAATCCCAGACGGCGTCTGGAACCGTGGGGTCATCTAAGACATGGTATTTATAGCTATATTCGTTTATCAGCTTGCGCAGTTGTTTAACGCGTTCTTTGGCCTGGTCTTTTGTCATAACAATTTCCGGTATAACGCATACATGTAGCTATGGACAATGATTAAGGCAAACATACTTATTACAAAAAATACTGCCTCGGCGGCAAC
>DATIIF010000048.1:0-4574 GCA_035479935.1 Patescibacteria group bacterium | reverse complement strand
TACGAGGAGCTTTACCACGGCCTCTGGGACGATTTAGCCGATTGGTACATTGAAGCTAGCAAAATCAATCTTAACCCTGGTGTTTTAGCTTTTTCTTTGGACACAATTTTGCGTCTGGCTCACCCTTTTGCCCCATTCGTTACGGAAACCATCTGGCAAACACTCAAATGGGAGGGGGACAGCCTGCTGATAACTGCCCCGTGGCCTCAGGTTAAAGGCGCGGACGGCAAAAAAGGCGCGGAATTTGATCAAATCAAGGCCCTGGTAAGTGAAATCCGTTATATCAAAGGTGTTATGCATTTACGCAGCGGCATAAAGCTTTACCATGCCGGCGAAGCATTTTTGCGTGACCATAGCGAAATTATTAAAAAGCTGGCCAGGATTGATGATATTCAAGAAGTACGCGACGGTCACGGCTTACACCTCACAAGTGTCCCATTCAGCTGCTGGCTAGATATCGATCAAGAAACAGCCCGACGCTTCTTAGAACAACTGAAGCTCAAGCTGGCTGAGCAGAAAAAACTAGTCGAACAATTGCAAGCCCGGCTGAATAACAAGTCTTACGTCCAAAACGCGCCTAAAGAGCTTGTGGAAGAGACTGAAGCCCAATTGGAAGCTGCTAAGGCCCTGGGCGCCAAAATAGCCGAAGAATACACCCGCTTCTCTGGTTCGAGTAGTTAAATTAATCTTCTGGTTCTAGGGCGTCACGGACGCGGGCGACAGATTCATCAGGACGATAATCGTCAAACCACAGAACGTGCCAGCCCATGCTTTCGGCAGCCATAATATTGGTCCGAGAATCATCAACGAATAGTATCTCTTGGGGTTCAACACCGGCCATTTGCTGAGCGGTTTCAAATATCCGCATTTCCGGCTTGATAGCGTGCACTTCCGACGAATCAATAATTGTAGAGAAGGGAAGTCGTGGCAGAAGGTCTCGCTCCATCATAATCTTGATGAACCCGGGCATGATATTACTAAGTAGACCAATCTGATAATTTTGGCTGGCCCAAGCAACTAGCTCGCGCATTTCTGGGATTGGCTCGACAGCTTGCATGTAGTATTCCTGCCAGTCAAGGTGTTCTATGCCTAAACGCTCGGCAAGGATACGATTAAAGTCCGCCAGGGGCAATTCACCACGGCAAACAGCGTCGTTGTAATGCCAAAAGGCCGTCTCAATCACGTCAGATTGTACGCCAGTTTCCTCGGCCAAGCGGCTGAACGCCCGGTGGAAAAACCGCACCAAACAACCATTAATATCAAAATAGGCAAATCTTATGCCGCTCTTGGAGCGTTTCTTGGTGTTAGCGGCAAGTGGAGTAGACGGGCTTAAGACGCCCATCAGCTCATTCATATCTGTTCCAAGCGCTGCTGCAATGTTTTGAATGGTGAAAATTGACGGGGCTTTAATAGCGCCGCGTTCAATCTTAGCGAGTGTGGAATAGCTTAAATTGGCCTTCTGACACAGTTCTTGCTGTGTCAGGCCGGCTTTTTTACGGGCTTGCTGCAGCCGTTTGCCAAGACCCACCTCATCCATATGCGCCTAATAATACCAATTATGGGCAGAATTTACGAGTAAACTAGCCGCTTAGTACTATTTAAAAAATAATCCCGATGGCAGTGACAACTATAAGAAAAGTAAACAGCCCGGCAATGCCAGCAACAATTAACGAATTCTGAGTATTGTTGCCTGTGCGGTGTTGTACCTGGCCATAGACCCAAGCGGCAACACCGGCGCCTAGCATTAATCCCACCAAACCATTCGACAGCATTCTTCTATAATACCTTAAAAGGCTAGCTTTTTAGCGAGCTCGGCTAGAGCGGGGTGGTCAGGTTCTTTTTGCAACCTGTCTCTTGCACCATAGAATTCTTGTGCATTATTACAGGGGTAAACATGAACGTGGACATGGGCGACATCAAAGCCCTCAATACGCAAGCAGACTTTTGCAGGGTTTAGAACTTCTTTAATACGCTGGGCCACTTTTTTAACGCTGCTGAAGAGCTTTTGGTATGTTTCGTCATCCATATCTTCGAAATTGGCAATCTGCAGTTTTGGTACGACTAGGGTGTGGCCTGGTTGTATGGGATGAATATCTAGAAATGCAAAAGTTGCATCATCTTCATACACCTTTTCGCAGAGGATTTCCCCTCTGATGATTTTCGTGAAAATACTATCTTGCATAGTTATATTGTAGCGCGTAGTATGGCAAATAACAGAGATATTTATGCGAAGATACAAATCGGAAGCCTCACCTCAATTTACGAGGCGGAAAATGCCCCGGCTTTTTGTAGCACTCGGCATAACCGTTGGCCTAGTAGCAGCCTCGCCAGGTTCTGGAGAATGTATGAACCAGTATTTTGCAGCTGACAAAGCAGCACTGGAAGCCAAAGGTCTGCCTAACGGTAAGGTTTCACCAGATCATCTCGTAACGGAAACTACTTATAACATTCGTGGTGCAAAAGCCGGTGTACCAGCGATTGCAGCAACTATTAACAGTCAACGAAGTACTGTTACATGCCTGGAAGAAGTGTGGGCTAGTGATATTTCTGCTTTAAAGAGACAAACTGGTTACAAATACGCCATCCCGGCATGGGCTATCTCAAAAAATAACGACTTGTTTGGTAATGTGCTTTTAACCAATCTAGAACCTATAAAAGTTGGTAACCCGCCACGGTATGGGGAAACAATACCTCTTCCGCACAAACCAAGACACGAAGCACGGAGTATGGGCATAGCTCGGTTGCGATTAGGGGAGCGAATTTTAACAGTAGGCTTTACGCATTTTGAGAATAAGCCAGCGTGGCCTTTTGATAACCGTAACGAAGATCGTGAAATGCAAGCCTCGAGGTTTACGGCTGAATCTTTTATTAACAATATTGATATTGCGTGCCTTGACAGCAACGATACCCCTGGAAGTACGACTGACAATATAATGCTTGGGACCAGTGACAATATGGCAAATAGCCTTGCCGCTGAAGGTTTAATTACATACCCCAACAGAGAAGAGCAAATTGATATGATCCGCATTGGTAGCCGTAGTAATCTAGTGGCTTTAGGTATTGGTACTCTTGCTTCAAACGCTTCCGACCACTGTCTTACCTATGGAATTACGGCCGTAAAACCTTAGTATTTGAAATAAATTACTGTGCAATTATGCTTATGAAAAGATCTATCCCGTGCCCTTTGTTGGGGCTAGGTTGAGCTTTTGAATATCCAAAATTAAACTCTTAGAATTTTAATTATTGATACAATGAGCTCATGCTTAAAAAATTAGCCGTTTGGTTTTTAGACTTTCTGCTAATTAACTCTATAACTCTGATGCTGGTCGGCATAATCTTTGGTGTTACCATCGGCAAACCCAGCAATATAAAACATTGGCTCAATGATAGTAAGATCTACACCGCGGCAATTAACAACGCCCTGGAGGAGGCCAAGAAATCGCCAGATAGCGCAACTCTGGGCCAGCCAGAGGTCCAGGAGGCCATAAGGAACACCATAACACCTCAAGTGGCCCAGAGCACAGTTGAACAGGTTATTGATGGTACATACCACTGGCTAGAAGGTAAGGCTGTAAAGCCCGATTTTAGAATTGACCTTACAAGCCTAAAAGCCTCTTTTGCCGAACAGGCCGGTAATGCGGCCGTTAAGAGAGTGTCTGCTTTGCCTGTGTGCAGCTTTGCCCAGCTAAGGCAGCTGGGAACAGATCCGGATCCGTTTGAAACGCCCTGCAAACCTGCTGGGATTAATCTTGATACCGTTAAAAAGCAGGTTTCTGACAAAGTTTTTGGCAATGACAGTATTTTAAAAGATCCGGTAGTTACCGTTGATACTTTAAAATCCAAGGACGGCGAACAGCCTTTTTACCAGAAAGCCTCGCGCTTGCCCGACGCTTACCGGTGGGCATCAAAAATGTCATGGATTTTTGGTGGCTTAAGCGTACTTTTGGCAGCGGCAATTATTTGGATCAGTAGCGACCACCGTAAGGCAACTAAGAAATTGGCTAGATCTTTGCTTATCAGCGGCATATTGCTGGTTGCTTCGGTGCTAATTGTAAAATGGTTCTCGGATAAACTTATCGCCACTAAGGTTAAGCTTAGCAATGATATTAGCGATGAGTTACGAGCTTCTATAACCTTGGCTATCAAACTGGCTACCAACTCAATTAATCAGGCGTTGTTAATCACCGGCGGAGTTTTCACAGCTCTAAGCGGCGGGACATTGGTATATCTGCGCCTAACTAATAAGAAAACTCCCCGCACAGACGTTCCAGAGCCCTCTCAGAAGGCCACAAAGTCCGAACCCCCTAAGAGCTAGCTAATCTGATAAAATACCTCTGTTTACGGAAGGGTGCAGGAGTGGTTTAACTGGACGGTCTCGAAAACCGTTGTGCCGCAAGGTACCGTGGGTTCAAATCCCACCCCTTCCGCCACGAGCTAAAAAATGATTCAAATAGAAAAGGGAAGAGTGGAGGGAGGTGGCGGCTGAAGAAGTTTGTCACGAATGTGACTTGCTTTTTCAGCCGCCAGACCTCAACCTCTCTCTTCCCAACGTTCTGGAATTGCTCTCAGTGAGA
>DATIIF010000047.1:0-7372 GCA_035479935.1 Patescibacteria group bacterium | reverse complement strand
TGCATAACCCGGATCATGGTAATCAGATCAAAAGATTTATTAGGGAATTTAAGCTTGTCAGCCTGGGTTAAGACACGTTCTATTTCTGGGTGCTCTTTTAGGTAGTCTTCAGCTAAATCAAGCTGTTGCTTAGATGGTTCTGCGAGTGTTACTTTCTTGGCGTATTGTTCCAGAAAAATGCACAGCCGCCCATAGCCACCCCCAATATCAACGGCATTTTTGAAATGTTTTCCTTTTAATAGACTTGACAGTGCCATCCGCTCAGAAGCATCTTCATAATCACGCCCCTGCCAATAGTGCATATAGTTATTACTTGGATCATCATACTGGTTTGCTTTTCTCGACATAACCCGGCAAGTATAAAACAGCTAGTCGATCAGGGCAAAAAGATTTTTGCCACGTTTAAGCAAGACCGCACCACCCGCCTGGCGATCGTCCTGCTTTAAGGTCTGGCCAGAGTCAACCCGCAAGCTATTTAAGTGAATTCCGCCCTGGTCTATCAAACGTCTAGCTTCACTAAGTGAAGATGCGAGCCCTGTTTTTACTACAGCTTCAGCAATTGTGGCGCCTGCCTTGAACTGAATGTGGGGCAATTCGTTTTTCAGTTGATTTACGTCTTCACGCTTAATATCACTAATTGGTGCGTCGGAAAATAGTACGCTGGTAATACGCCTGACGGATTCAGCTTTGGTTTGACCGTGAACGGTTTTAGTAACCTCATAGGCTAATTTCTTCTGGGCGGACCGCTCGCTCCGGTTTTTCTCAAAGCCTTTCATGAGACCTGCTATTTCGTCTTTGTCCAGTTCAGTAAATATTTTAAGGTAATCACTTACGCTATCATCGTCGCTATTCAGCCAAAACTGATAAAACTTAAAGACGCTCGTTTTGGCAGGATCTAGCCAAATGGCTCCCTCCTCAGTTTTACCAAATTTTTTACCGGTTGCTTTATTGATAATTAGAGGCAGTGTAATTACGTGAACTTCTTGGCCTCTGGCCTTGCGTACAAGCTCAACGCCGCTTAGGCAATTGCCCCATTGGTCTGAACCGCCAAGTTGCAAAGTAACATTGTATTTGTCATATAGATGTAAGTAATCATAGCCTTGCAAAATTGTGTAACTAAACTCTGCATAACTGATGCCAGCTCCTCCCTCACCAAGTCTTTTAGCTATATAGTCGCGCTGGACCAGTGGTGTCATCGAAAAATGTTTGCCAACATCACGCAAGAACTCTATGACCGTCATGCTTTTAGTCCAAGCTAGATTATTGACCAGTTTGAATTCTTGTCCTGAGAGGATTTTTTTAAGCTGGGCTTCAGCCCTGGCAACATTTGCGGCTATGGTCTTTTCATCTTGCAGAGGTCGCTCGGTGTCTTTGCCGCCGGGGTCGCCAACCAGGCTGGTAGCTCCGCCCGCCAGAATAATGCCATGATGGCCGTGCCGCAAAAAAAGTTTGTCCAGCATCATAGCCGCCAAATTGCCGACAGTCTGAGAATCGGCTGAGGCGTCAAAACCGTGATAAAAAACCCATTTCTTTTTATCTAGAGCCTTTAAATCGCCAAAGGTTGTCTGGTTGACAAAGCCGCGCCATGAAAGTTCTTCTGATAACGTCATATCAAAAAGTATATTACATCACTAGAGAATCCTTTAGTTTATAGCTTGAAGTGATAGATTTTTGCTATAATTATCGGCGTGCCTTAATCTGAGTGATTTTAAGTGAAACTGACTGAATTTATGAAAAAAATTAAACCAGGTGGCGGTCGTCGCCGCAGTATTGGCCGAAAATCCAAGAATACCTTTACGACCAAGAGCGGACAGACCATTAAGATTTACCGCAACCTTGGAGATCGTGTCCAGGCCTATCGCGACAAGTACGCCAGGCGTAAGGCTTCGCGCATGGCTGGTTTACCCAAATCCCGAATAAAGCGCTTCTTTTTCCGTTTGCACCCGAAGCGGCTGTACGAATACTGGTTTAGTCGCGAAGGGCTCATTATGGGTTTGCGCATTGCCGGCATAGGCTTTATAACTTGCGCTTTGATTCTAATTGGCCTGTTCGCCTACTTCCGCAAAGATTTACCTAACTTGAAGGTTGACGTGGCTGGTAAAAACCTGGGTGGCAGCGTTAGCTACTACGACCGCACTGGCCAGGTTTTACTATTTGAAGATTATGACGCCGTGAAACGCATCCCGGTAAAAGATGAAGATATTTCCAAATATTTAAAAGACGCTACTGTATCTGTCGAAGATAAAGACTTCTTTCACCATGGAGGTTTCGATGTTAGAGGCATAACAAGGGCTGGTTTTAATAACATCTTGGGTAAGAGTGGGACTCAGGGCGGGTCAACAATCACCCAGCAGCTGATAAAACTAACTCAGAACTGGACTAAAGACCGCACTTATACCCGTAAAGTAAAAGAATTAATCCTAGCCGTCGAGCTTGAAAAGTTTTATTCAAAACAGGAGATTCTAGTTGGTTATCTTAATGCCGCTCCTTACGGGAGTATTGATTATGGCGTTGAAGCAGCCTCAAGAGATTATTTTGGTAAGTCTGCTAAAGACGTAAGCCTGGACGAAGCGGCATTTCTGGCGGCCATACCTAAATCACCCGGCTTTTATTCGCCATATAATGCTGATTTTACTACCGGGGGTGGTAAAGAAGCGCTCGTCGGGCGGCAACACTACATTTTAGATCTCATGGAACAACAAGGGATGATTACTAAGAAGCAGCGGGATGACGCCAAGAAGATCGACACTGTCGCAAATGTTAAACCCCGCAAACCAAAATATGATGGCATAAAAGCCCCTTATTTTGTTCTTACAGCCAAAGAAGAGCTTCAAGATAAAATAAGCGCTAAGAGTGTACGTGACGGTGGCTGGAAAGTTACAACCACACTTGACGTGAATATGCAGAATATTGCCGAGCAGCAAGTGACAAAAGGCCTGGGGCAAGTAAAACGCCAAGGTGGCGATGTGGCCGCGTTCGTTGCTGAAGACGTCAAGACTGGGCAAATGATGGCTTTAGTTGGCGGCCCTGATTTTACAAATCCGACCTATGGCGAGAATAACTATGCTCATGATTACCAGCTGCCGCCAGGTTCAAGTTTTAAACCGTACGATTACACATCGCTCATGGAAAATACAACCAATTTTGGAGCAGGTTCTGTACTTTATGACAGCCGCGGCCCAGTAGATGGCTATCCGTGTACTAATAAAGCCCTCCCGCAAAGCGGCGGTAATTGTATTTGGGATTTTGACCGTCGATTCCCCGGGCCAGAAACGCTGCGTTATGCCCTAGGTGGTTCGCGTAATATTCCAGCTGTTAAAGCTATGGGCATTGCCGGCGTCCAGAACACAATTGATATTGCCCACAAATTAATGACAACCTATAAAGATGGACAGCCTGGCGACCGCGGTCAATACAAATGTTACAACGGCGGCGTCGACATCAGTCGCGCTACCCCAGCTGATGAGGCACAATGTAATACCTCATCCGCCATAGGTGATGGTGCCTATCTGCGGCTTGATGAGCATGTTCACGGCTTCTCAACGTTGTCACGAAACGGACTTAATCTTCCTCAAACTTATATCTTAAAAATTCAGGATGCGGCCGGTAATACAATTGACGAATGGAAGCCGAGCAGAGGCGAGCAAGTTGTCCGTCCTGATTCCGCCTATATTGTCAGCGACATGCTGTCCGATCCCAACCCAAGCTATTTTCCAAGGGGCAACAAACCACAACGGTTCAATGGTAAATTAGGTACTTGGAAATTCTCAATTAAGACTGGTACTACCAACGACGCCAAAGATGGATGGATGCTGGGCTATTCTACTCGCTACGCAGCTGGCGTATGGGTAGGTTACCATAACCGACAACGGGCCATGAGTGGTTCAATGGAGGTAATGACTTTGCCAATCCTGCAAGGATGGATGCGAGCTGTTCATAGTGATCTTAAGCCCGAGGAGCGAGTCCGCCCATCTGGCGTTCAAACCTTGCCGGCATTTGTTATTAGGAGTCACGTTGGTTACGGGTCTATTGAGCCCAGTCCTAGCACTGACCTTTTCCCTTCTTGGTATCAAGCAAAGAAATCTACCAGCAAGAAAAAGACGATTGATATAGTCTCAAATAAATTAGCCACCGACTGCACACCAGACAGAGCCAAGAAAGAGGTGACAGAAACAGATGCAACTTCTTTCTCGGGCGACCGTTTTGTTCAAAATGGCAGCAACACTTCAGAAACAGACGATGTCCATAAATGCGATGACGCGAAACCAAACATCAGCTTAAGCTATGATGACGCCACTAACACTCTGACCGCTACGGCAAGTGCCGGTACTCATCCGCTCTCTAGTGACCAGTTCCCAATGACAATCAATTTCATAGTTAACGGCCAAATTGTGCAGTCATCTAATACTAACCCGGCTACTTACAACCCCGATTTCACTACCGACACTGAAGTTACAGCTCAAGTTATTGACAGTGTATTATACGATGCGACCTCGAACAGCATAACTGTTCATGCCACCGGCGGAGGAGGCGGTGGTACCGGCGGCCCCCCGGGCGGGGGAAACACGGTGAGCAATTTTAGGCACACCGACAACAATAATTTCGCCTGGAACAGTTATCCTGGAGCGGCAAGCTATAAAGTCTGCGCTTATAATACGAGTTTCGATTTGTCATGTTCCGATGCATCAGGGGGTTCGACCTCTACTTCAGTTGGCGGAGCGTCATCTAAGCACTTCGCCTATATTAGAGCACTCGATTCTGGTGGTAACCAAATAGCTTCCAGCGATACCTCTTATTAGCTAGTCTTTTTCTAGAAATGTATTTAGAGCGGTTCTAATATCTTTTACGCCGCTATAGCTGCTTGATACTTTTGCTTTTTTCATAGCTGGTCCAATTGTGGCTTCAAAGCCTAGTTTTTTCGCTTCGGCAATTCGTTTTTCAACAAATGGCACGTGGCGGACCTCGCCCGACAAGCCAACTTCACCAAATACAACCGCATTTTTCTTAAGTTGCATGCCCCTTGCCGCCGAAGCTATGGCCATACATATAGCTAGGTCGGCTGCTGGCTCAGTTAGCCTTATACCACCGACAATGTTTACATAAATATCTTGGTCAGCCAGACTGAGCTTCGTGCGTTTCTCCAGCATTGCCACAAGTAGATTTACCCTGTTCAAATCAATACCACTTGCCGCCCGTTTGGGATAGCCATAGGATGTCCGATTTACAAGTGCCTGGACCTCCACTAAAAGTGGTCTAGTGCCTTCCAATGTAGCCAACACCACTGAGCCATCACTAATCTGGCGCTCAGCTAGCAGGGCAGCTGAAGGGTTCTGAACCGGCAATAGTCCCGTCTCGGTCATTTCAAAAATCCCGGCCTCAACAGTTGAACCGTAGCGATTTTTAATGGCACGTAATACTTTAAAACCGCCATATCTGTCGCCTTCCAGCTGCAGCACAACGTCAACTACATGCTCGAGTACCTTCGGCCCAGCAATTGAACCTTCTTTAGTGACATGTCCAACTAGTACTAAGGCCGTATTGGTATTTTTGGCTGCTGTGGTTAATAGCCTTGTACTGTTAGTAATTTGGCTGACCGTGCCAGCCGCTGAAGCAATAGCGCTACAAGTAATAGTTTGGATAGAATCAACTACGACTAACTTGTATTTGCCTTCATTTATTGTTTCGGCAATATCATCGGCCATGGTACTTGTCGCCAGTTGCAGATTTTTACTGTTAGCATCAAGGCGCTCGGCCCTTAGACCTACTTGGTGCGCCGATTCCTCACCACTGACATACAAGACGCTATGTTTTGCTGACAACTTATGGGCTAGCTGTAATAAAATCGTACTTTTGCCAATGCCAGGCTCTCCGGCGAACAAATTAACACTGCCCGCTACCAAGCCTCCGCCTAGCACCGAATCAATCTCATCAATGCCACTTTTTAAGCGAGACAAATCTTTGTTGGTAGAGCTATTGACCGAATATGTCTCAAGCTTTTTGCTACTCCTAGAGGACCCTTTATCACTAGTATCTAGCTGTTCTTGTAAGGTATTCCACTCTCCACAGTTATAACAACGCCCACTCCAAGAACCACTAACTGCCCCACAACTGCCGCAGACATATTGAACACCTTTTGCCATGGCAACAGTGTAACATCTGTCTACTCAGGGGCAATAGTGCTGTGACTATCAATAGCCCCGTATAACGATTTTTGTTCGATTGCCAGAGATTTATATTCTTCTACCAAGACATTGTATTGCCTAATCAAGGAATTGAGTTGCTGGACGCCCTCGTTGTAGCTATCCACTCGTGCATTGAAAGCATTAGCCTCAGCTTGATTATTAACGCTGTGGCGATCTCTTGCTAGAGCGTTAGCTTCGGCCTGGAGTTCGGATTCTAAGCCATCAATCTGGATTTTTAGCTGGCCCAATTGGCCTTCAATATCGGCCAAGCGCTGCTGGCGAGTAGTAAAAGCTGCTTCATATTGTTCTGAGTAGTCGACTATCTTGTTTCTATTTGTAAAGTAGCGGCCGTAATAGGCCTCAAGTTCCTGGGGCAAATTTCGGACTTCTGTGCCTAAAATAGAATGGAGCTCATTATTTATATCAGCACCATTTTTTTTGTAGTTCTCAATCGTTTCTCGAATACGCTTATCGGTGATATTGGCATACGCTTCGTTTAATAAATTATCGATGTGGGTTCTTTCACTGCTGCTTAATCGATCATACGCCGCGTGAAGATCTTCATGGGCAGCTGTAACTTCCAATATGCCATTTAGTCTTGTGTCGGTGACTTTATAAAGATAAATGCCGTGGTTTTTTACGTAACAACCAAGTATGATCGTTTTTTCTTGACCGCTGCAATGTGAATTAAACGGCTGGCTGTCTTCGATAGAAGGATGATAAACATAGAATAAATGGCGAGCGCTGTCCTTCATAGTGGTGTTGGTCGCCAGGGCAACAACCTGAGCCGAGGGCTGATAGTTGCGCAGTCTTAAAAAGTCATAGATGGCTAATTTTTGCCACCAGATTACGGCGGTTAAGCCGACCAGAAAGAAGCTGGCCGCCCATGACGCTGAGCTAGTTTTTGATTTCATAGATTTATTCTAGCAAAACTATTCTGAAACAGAGGTATAGGTTAGCGCCCTGTCTCGACTGCCAACCTGGACAACATCGCCCTTTTGGTACTGGCTATTTAGTAGCGCCATGGCTACATGATCTTCGATAGTATCTTGAATCAAACGCCTCATAGGACGCACGCCGTTGTGGGCATCGTAACCCTTCTCAAGAAGCTGATTCTTGGCCATGGTTGTGATCTCAAGCCCTATGCCGTGTTTTACTAAGCGTTGCCGCAGTTCGTCAATTTGAAGATC
>DATIIF010000046.1:0-4166 GCA_035479935.1 Patescibacteria group bacterium | reverse complement strand
TCTTCCAGCTTTTCACGCACTTCGCCGTCTAGCAAACGCTGCGTAACAGCCTGGCGCGTGTATTGGCTTAACATGTTAAGCTTTTACTTTTTTAGGTTTCTTGACTTCTTTGCGCCCTTTGTCCTTCGACATGCCATGCCCTTCATTTTGGTTAAGCCTAAAAAGCTCTTTGTACTAATTATACGCCTCTTCCCCTGTTTAACCTAATGGCCCTAGGCCATTCACGCTTTACCGTTTACTGTTTACGGTTCATTTACTGTAATCCGTTTTCCATGCAGCGCGACACGGATCAGCGTAAATGGCTAACGCATGGTGAACAGTAAACAGCTAATAGTAAATGGTACTGTTTATTGGACTACGAATGTGAGGGCGTAGCCCACTTTGCCGGCACGGCCGGCGCGGCCTATGCGGTGCACGTAATCGGAGTATGAGTTTGGCTGCGAGTAATTGATGACGTGTGATACATCGGCCACGTCTATACCGCGGGCTGCTACGTCGGTAGCTACCAATATTTTTACTTCGTTGTCCTTGAACTTCTTGAGCGAACGCTGGCGGGCACCCTGGGTTTTGCCGCCATGTATGGCATCGGCATTAAAGCCACGGGCCACCAGCTCGTTACTCAGCCGCTCCACGCTGCGCTGGGTGTCGTCGAAAATTATGGCCTTGTGCACTTGCCCACTTATAAGCAGGTCGTGCAGCTTGTCCAGTTTTTCGCCGTCGTAGCTTACCCGCACCACATCCTGGTGGATGTTTTCGCCGGTATCGCCAGTTTTTATGGAAACTGTCAGAGGATCGTGCGAAAAGGTATCTATCAGCGCGTTTACTTTGGGGTCCAGCGTGGCCGAAAAGAAGAAGCTTTGGCGCTCCGGGCTCATCTGTTGCAATATGCTGCGCACATCGTTCACGAAGCCCATGTCCAGCATGCGGTCCACTTCGTCCAGCACCACGAATTTGAACCCGCCAAGCCGCAAAGTGCCACGTTCCAGGTGATCTTTTATGCGTCCTGGCGTGCCGATGACTATTTGCGGGTTGTACTTTAGGTCGCGCAGCTGCGGGCCCATGCCAGCACCGCCTATTAGCACAGCACCCTTTAGGTTACTGCCTTTGGCTATGCTACGGAATTCCACTTCTATCTGCTGCGCCAGTTCGCGCGTTGGGGCTATTACGAGCACCCGGGCATCGCCCAGCATCATGCTGTTAAGTATGGGCACAGCGAAGGCAGCTGTTTTACCGGTGCCTGTGTCGGCTATGCCGATTATGTCGCGCCCCGCCAGTGCCGGCGGAATGGTCTTGTCCTGTATGGGCGTAGGCGTAGTGAAGCCCTTAGCGGCGATGTTTTGCTTTATAAGCGGGTTTACATCGAAGTCGCTAAAGGCGTGCAGGGGCGTGTACTGCGTAGCTTCGCTGGGCGTTGCCACCTTAACGAATTTGCTTGGGTCTATGTAATCTTTCTTGGGCCCTTTGCGGCCTCCGCCGCCACTGCGGCCACGCGAAGAAGAAGACGAATAGCTTTTGCCACCGCCGTGGTAGTTGCCGCCAAAGCGGCGGCTAGAATAAGTTTTGCTTTTATAAGGCATAAAAATAGAATCCTTGTTGTTAGTAGTTATTATTTACTGCGATTGCTGAAATCGAGTAAAAACTTCCTAACCCGGATTCATCAAAAACAATACCACTACATTAGCACGATTCCCCAAAATTAGCAACCATTTCCGCCCTTCGCCATCTTACAGAGTTTTATATTTTTCTTCGATTTCTTCTTTCGTGAAGCCCCAATTTTGTAATTTTTTCATAAGGCGCTTTCCATTGGCATCAAAGTATTCATGTGTTATCAGAACAAATGGCTTATCATCAAGATTTTGATTACGTCTTTTAGGATGATAATACTTTTGAGGGTGTTTTCCGCGACCCGTTCCTAGTTTTTTCTTGAATCCAAGTGCCTTTAGCAAAGCAACACACTCCGTATTAGAGTGAGGGTAAAGGCTTGAAGGTGCCATAGACAGCCTTAGGCCAAGACCCTGTCCAGCTCTTCTTTGTTTAGATGGATAGTTTCGTGTTCGCCGGTTTTTTGATTAGTGAAGTTAAAGACTCCGTCGGGAAACTTTCTTGCAAAATAGGTTGGCACATCGAAATATACAAGAATGGTGTCACCCACATTCTTAGCTAATTCTTCGCTTGTCTTGCCAGACACGATAAATTCTGGAAGTTGGGGCGCCTCAACCCAATGGACATCACGAGCAGCATCATAATGGGAAATGAACTCGATATTTTGAGGAATCTCACTAAAATCAATATTGGGTGTCTTTTTCAAAACACCGTAAATGAATGATTGCCAAACAGAAATCAACCAGTTAGTCATAAGCATATTATACCACCTTTCTTGCTTTTTCGGAATAGACAAAATGTATTTTGTCGTCCTTGCAAGCTTTCATTGACTTTAGTATATATCATAAATATCTTAACTGCTGTGATATTTGTTCTGAAACCTGGAGGACTGTCCTCTAACAGCTGAGTCATTAAAACCCAGTACAGAGGTGAATAGAGGGTTATGACGAAGAAACAACCAGGCTATCTTCTTTTATTTTAATCTGTTTTATAGATACTGGTTTATAATCAGACTTGTCTTACGTAATCTAACTTAGGTTTTATAATACGTAAGATTGCAGAAGGAAGACCGATGACCACTAGCAAAATCAATAGAAAATTAGTAATAACCAGTTTTGCAGTACTTATTCTTGTATTAGCTGTAGGTATGGGGGCCTATTTCTGGCAACACGGCAAAGTTAGTGACACAGATAAAAAGCTCATTCAAGCAACAAGTCAAAAAGCAGACCTTAGTAAGCAAGTTACCAGCCTAAGTAATACAGTGTCTTTGCTGCAGTCGAAACTAAAGAACAGCTCTTCTGGGCCACCACTTTATAAGGTTGGCGGCACTCAGTGTATTAAATCTTTTTGCGTAACTCTTGATAATGATTACTTAGACCCAGCATCTAATAGCCCAGGTGGTGGTCTTACTCGATCTGATAATTTATTTTCGGTTGAACTGACAATAACTAACAATGGCCCAGTTCCGGCTAGTCATACTTTGCCATCACCTAACTCCGAGATGGGCATCCCAGACGGCTCTTTAATTTATACATCTGACAACTTATTTTCCGGTCCATACAGTGGTAATGGTGTCGCTACCAAATGCTCAGAGCCTCGCTTTGGTAATGACATTTATGGCTATCCGCAACAAGGCCAAACTGTTAAAGGTTGCCTGACCTTTGAAGTGCCGCCTAATGTGACTGTTGATTCTTACATATATGGTAATCTGACTTGGATTTTATAGCTCATAGAATAAGGATGATCGAATGAAGATTCGCAAAATCAACAGAAAATTAGTAACATCCGGTTTAGTAATTCTAATTCTGCTAGCAGCCGTTGGTGTTGGGGTCTATTTATGGCAGCATAGTGAAGTCAATAATCTAAATAAACAGCTTAAAGCTCAAAAATCCATGTATTCGAAATTGCAATCTAGTAACTCCAGCCTTCAGCAGGAAAATGAAAGTCTCTCAGGGAAATTAAACGGTGCTGATCAATCGTTATCGAGTGCTACAAAAATTTATCACGTAGGAGATACGCAGGGTGGAGTAACGTTGGCTGGTGTCTACCATAGCAGCTACCAGAATATGATGGGGGGAAATGGGTCTCCTCCGACAATATATGACACTCTCTTTGCTTTAGGCGGTGTTAGCAATAGTGATGCGCAAGAGTATTCAGCCATCATGACAACTGATGGCAAGTATATAACTGGGAGTGATAGCAAAGCCAATACTTCTCAATGCGGAAGTAATGCTTGTGTTGGGTTTATCGTGGCCGACTCGGTGTCTAAAGTTACAATCTCGCCAAAGTATTTCCTTTATAAGGGGCTTCAGTGGCAGCTTTGAGGGTTCCTAAGGACTAGGAGGGCGTACCTCTTGATTCTGGAGGACCGTCTTCCTAGGCATGAGGGGATTGATTTTTGGCCTTATTAGGGGTATAATAGGTTGTTACGGGGCTGAATTTTAAGCTCGACGTTGGACTTTATCGGTTATGTCAGCAGGTCGCTTGTCAGCGTATAGGCAAAATTTGTAACTGCAACAGCATTTACTCGCGTAAAGACTGCTTTGGTTAACACTGCTTCAGCT
>DATIIF010000045.1:0-8699 GCA_035479935.1 Patescibacteria group bacterium | reverse complement strand
TCAATCATTTTTTCTTTGGGTACAAGAACTTGGAATATCTTGTCTTTCATGTCTAAAGACTCGGCGCGTTGGCGGATAGATTCCGCAACCTTTTCCTCATAGCCACTGTAGGTATGTATGGCATACCATTGTTTGGAGGTGTCGTATCTTTTATTCATTAAGTTTCTCCTGTTATTGAAGCAAAATCTTCTTAAATACTTTGTCCAGGCCGTAGTCTACAACCGTAATTACTAAGCCAAAAATAAAGGCAAATACAAAAACGGCAAAGGTCAGTTTCACCACTTCTCGTCGGTTGGGCCAGCTAACCTGCCGCAGCTCACGAAAGCTGTTAATGAAATAATGCAGGAGTAGTACTTTGGCTAAAATTCGCCCAATAAATCTGGCGATACGGGTCTTAAATGGCCAAAGCAAAAACCCGAAAGGTCTTAAAACAATTACCAGGCTTCTCCAAACAAACCTAAAAGGTTTAGCTACAAAGGAAGCAGACTTGCGCAAATGCCGTTTTTTGGGTGGGGCAGTTGCGGCTTTCTCGGTACGCTCTCGTACAGTTTCGGTCTTTAGAATGCGTTTCTTCTTGGCTTTAGGCTCGGCCACTGATCTCTCCAATTTAAAAACCCTATCGTTATGATAGGGCGTCAAAGTCAATACTAGCACAGTTCAAGCATTTTGCAAGGAGTTCGTGTTGTTCATGTTATAGTCGGTTATATATGCTAGTGTCTATTCTCGTCGCCTCGGTCCTGGCCGAACTGCTAACTAGTTCTGTATCGCTATTTTGGAGGTTTCGTAAAGCCATAGCCAGTTTATTAATAATTATTTTGGGCTTCTCAGAAGGCGTTATTATAGCCTCCAGACTAAATGTAATTGGTGTTTTTTGCGCCCTGGTTGTTTTGTACCGGTTGGTTAATCTTTTCAGGATTATCGAAGCTCGAATGAACGAAGAGTATCTGCGCAAGGCCTACCGACGAACAGCCGCTGTGTTGGGTCTCTTGCAGCTTATAGCTATCATTGGCTTGATTTTGCCCTCAGCTAGCCGTATTCATCAATTGCCGGTCCTGGCTTTGGCTCAGAGCGTACTGAGTGTGGGGATTTTATTAATAACTCAGAGAAATATTCATAAGACTCGCCACCTATTAGCAATTGAAAATTATTCCGACAAAGAGCTTCCAACACTCAGTATTTGTATTCCTGCTCGGAATGAAACGGATGACTTAGAAGCCTGTTTAAGGAGTATCCTTGCCAATAACTATCCTAAATTAGAGGTTCTAGTCCTAGATGATTGCCCGCAAGAGAACCGCACCCCAGAAATTATCCGTGGTTTTGCCCATGATGGAGTGAGGTTTATTAAGGGCACTGAGCCAAGCGAACATTGGCTAGCCAAGAACTGGGCTTATCAGCGGCTTGCCGAGGAAGCAAGCGCAGACTTGATACTCTTCTGTGGTGTCGATGTAAGGTTTGGCTCCACTGCCTTGCGCGCATTCGTTACTACAATGCTTGCCAAGAGAAAATCGATGATTAGTGTTTTGCCACAGGGCATTTCCGCGTCTCCTCTAAACTCCTTAATTCAAAGTATGCGTTATTGGTGGGAGCTGGCACCACCGCGGCGCTTTTTTAATCGTCCGCCTGTGCTTAGCACCTGCTGGATCATTAAGCGCAAGACATTACTAAAACTAGGTGGATTCAGCGCCGTGAGCCATAGCATTATTCCGGAAGGCTATTTTGCTCGTGAACTTATAAAGACCGAGGCCTATAGCTTCATGCGGGCTGATAAAGTACTAAGTATAGCCTCAGATAAACCCTTTGCAGACCAGTTATCTACAGCAGTTAGAATGCGCTATCCCCAGATCCGTAAACGCCCGGAAATGGCCTTAATGATGACGCTGATAGAATTTATATTTCTTATTCTGCCCTTCTGCGTCTTGATTGTGGGCATCTGGCACCACATAGCTCCAGCGGTTGTTAATTTAGAGATAATTACGGTATTGGCACTCTTATTGACCCACATATCCGTAATTATGGCTACTAACCCAGCTAGCTTACTCTTTGGTGTCTTGACTTTCCCACTTTCACTAATTATGGAGAATCTATTGGGCAATTATTCTATGTTGAAATACGAATTCTCAACGGTAGTTTGGAAAGACAGAAACATCTGTATTCCAGTGATGCACGTTGTACCCAGGCTCCCAGAGCTCAAGCCTTAAAACTTACAAAGCCTTACTGCAGATTTGGCACAAAAATTGTAAAAGTTGAGCCCTTGTTAAGCTCACTGTCCATGCTTAGTTCGGCATGGATTAGTCTGGAAAGTTTCATTGTGACGTACAGGCCTAGGCCTGTACCATTGTGTTGGCGAGTTCGGTAGTCTTCACTTCTAAAGAATTTATCGAAAACTTTCTCTTGGTCGGTCTTGCTTATGCCAATTCCAGTATCGGTTACTGCAAATTCCACTCCGCCTTCTTTTTTGTGTGCGCTTAGAAGCACAGTACCTTTTTCGGTATATTTTATGGCGTTCGTAATGAAATTCTGCAGCACTTCCCCCACATAAAGTTTGCTTGACTGCAAAATTTCAAGGGCTGGATCTATATCAGTGCTTAAAGCCAAGCCTTTTTGTTTAGCCTCAGGCGAGTAATTGTTGACGATCTCTTGGATTAAGTCATGAACATTTATGGGCTCGACTTCAACGGTCAGTTTACCTCTCTCTGCTCGTGATAATGTAGCTAGGTCGTTTATTAGTGAGCTTAGGAAATTGACCTGGTTTATGGCCTGAGTAAGTGCTTGTTTAACTTGTTGGACGTCGCCAGTTCTTTCAACCAGATACTTTGCATTGCTAATATTGCCCTCGGCAATGGCAATTGGTGTGCGTAATTCGTGGCTGACCACGCTTATAAATTCGTCCCTCTCTTCTTCAAGCGACTTTTCACGGGTAATATCGCGCAGTAAGATCACATAGCCGCTGGTGCCAGTCTTGCCAAATCCTAAACGTACAGGAGCAATACTAATGTAAAGGTTGATCATGCTTTTGTCAGGATAAATAAGTCGCCAGTCACGGATAAAAACTGGCTTTTTAGTACGCAATACAAATTCTTGTAGGTCTATGGGTTGGTTATTTTTATCTTCGAGTTTAAACAAGGCTGACAGGCTTTTCCCAGTCATTGGGGTATTGACGTCCAAGATGTTCAGGGCCTCGCCATTATAAAGCACAATTTTGGCGCTCTCATCGACAGCGATTACCCCGTCGGCCATGCTGTTAATAAGCGAATTTAATCTTTGTCGTTCAAGTTCGGCATTCTGACTGCTTTGCCCACCTTCTGTTTCTGGCATAGGCTTTATTATGCCATACAAAGGTTACGCTTTTCACACAAAAGTGGGCTGATGGGTACGCATGGTCTTTCTGATGTCTGCCAGGTTGGGCACATGTTTTTCTAGCGCGGCCCAAAAAGGCTTGCCGTGAGCAAGAACTTGGGTGTGCATTAGTTCGTGCAACAAAACGTAGTCTATTAATTCCCAGGGCAATTGCATCAAGAAACAGTTTAAAATAATGTCTTTTTCTGCGCTGCAGCTTCCCCAGCGACTGCTCAACCGCTTAATCTTCACCGAATTGTAATTAAAGCCGTGGTCTTTCGATAGCTGGCTAAGTCTTTGTGGCAATAGAGCTTGTGCTTCCTTGGTTAGGGCTTTGGTTGCTATTCTCCTTGCTGCTTGTTGGAGCTTGTGATTTGACAAGTCCATGGTAGCCGGATGCGTCACACGGGCCTCATTGCGCAATAGGTGACCGGTTATTCGGCTAGTGTTCATGGAGGACTGAAATTTCAGTCTGTGGGCCTTGCCTATCTGCCTGTCATGAATTAAATACGTTTGTTTTGGAAGATTCTTGATTATCCAATCTTTGCGGCTCTGCGCAAATTCCAAAGCGGCTTTATATGGTAGCCACATTGGCTCGGTTACTCTAACGCCATTACTTGGGCTAATACTTATCCTAAGCCCGTTTGCTCCACGTCTTTTGTAAATTTTTACTTGACCAATTTCCGGTAGGTCGAATATTTTGGAAGGCATTGAACCTATTTTATATTATCTGATAACGATATTGCGTCGGCTATTGTCCACCCGGCCGGCAGCGGGGTTTGGGATAAGGTTGACCAGTCCAGGCTTAACTCTACCCGCAATAGCTGAGGCAGCATCAAGCAGACCTAGATCGTATAGTTTTTTTATTAAGTTAGTTCGCTGTGTTGTGTAGTTGTGTTTGCCGCTAATGACAATGTATTCTTCAGTGATTGCAGGGTTCTGCATAAGACTAGTTCGCTGGTCAAAGGTGCTCCTGTCCATAGATGTTGCATAGCGGTCATCAGCCTTTCGCTTATCACGACTCACAACGCGCGAAAAAGCACTTTCCGTATCTATTTGTAGCCAAATCAGAATAGGTTCGGCCTTGAGCTTTCTTGCCATATCACGCAAGACTCGCCTTTGGCCAAGCCGGCTGGCGTTCATATCAAACACTACGCTTACCCCGGAGTTTAGAAACTGTTCTGTCATGTAAAGCATCATATTTAAGACCACTTCGTTTTCTCGACGGTCAAATCTTGGTTTTTCGAACAGCTCATGGTTTATGCGGTCGTCGTGAACGTGGGCCGCGCTTATATCGTCACAAAGTTGCCTGGCAAAATAGGTTTTGCCTGCCCCGGGGAAACCATAAAGAAGTATTAATGCTGGGCGGCTGAGTAACAACTTATTCATCCCTATAAACTACAACAATCCATCTTAAAATGCAAAACTGGCAGGGGCACGTGGAATCGAACCACGATCTAGGGTTTTGGAGACCCTTATACTAGCCGTTGTACTATGCCCCTTCGTACACCAGTATTTTACAGTAATATTTACTTTTTTGGTTTTACTTCGTTGCGACCGAGAGATTTTTTAGTCTCAACATACAACACATGCTTTCGCAGAACTGGATCATATTTACGCAGCTGCAATTTATCAGGGCTATTTTGGGTACTTTTCATAGTGTAATAATGGCGCTGCCCACTTTCTTCAGACACCAAACCAATAATTCTTCGCTTATCGCCTTTTTTAGCCATAGAAGATAGATTCTAACAGATGAAGTTAACTATTTCAAGTTGGAGCCATCTTCGGGATTTGAACCCGAGACCCCTTCCTTACCATGGAAGTGCTCTACCCCTGAGCTAAGATGGCATATAACCAAGCGATTTTAGCAGATTATAATCACTAAAGTAACTAGGCAGTTTTTATAATATAAGGAGTTATTGGAATATCAGCTAGTGAAACAAGGGGCTTCACAGAGCATTCGCCCAAGTATTTTACGTCTCCTTCGTGAAAGCCGTTGATTCGCTCAATTCTTTCAGCGATTGGGTCCAACGGCTTAGCGACAACACTTTCTTCCGGTAATGCTTGCGTTTCGATATCCAAGAAAGCATTTTCAGCACTGTAGAGATCTACAAGATGCTTTGCGGCCTCCTCTGTCCGAGCCCGCACAGTAAAACGAGCAACGTCGCCTAGTCTTACGTCGTAAATAGGGAAATCATGATGTATTTCAACGCGCATTTTTGTTTCCTCTAAAGAACTCTCTTTCATTGCTCACTATAAAGCATAAACTGTTTATTGCAAGCCTCTTTTGTTGCTAATTAACCCCTGTTTTGATACACTTTTCAGGTTAATCGCCGACGTAGCTCAGTGGCCAGAGCGGCTGTTTTGTAAACAGCGGGTCGTGGGTTCGACTCCCTCCGTCGGCTCCAAATTTCGGGGTCCCCACAAAACGAAGTTTTGAGGGGTTTCGTGCAGGGATACTCAAGCGGCCAACGAGGTCTGACTGTAAATCAGATGGCTTTGCCTTCGGGGGTTCGAATCCCTCTCCCTGCACCAGTGGTCTGGCGATGAGCCGTGTGCTCATCAACAGGCCACTTTTTCATTGATGGGATACGAACGGGTTAGTCTGGTGGACTAACCCCGCCCTTGGTTTTTCAGCTGTGCTGAAAAATTCCTGTAGCAAATGTATACTTCATTTGCGCAGGAAGGTCGAATCCCTCTCCCTGCACCATTCCCTGTCGCTTGGCATTTAACGCGCTTACTCACTCAACTTTTAAGTTCAGTAACTTTTCTATATTCAAAGCAACTGGCGCCAAGTTAGTGATATCGCCTTCATAAGCTAGGTAGTAAGGTTGCCAGTCGGGCTCGAATTTGTTCTTAAATTGCATTAGCCCTTTTGACGAAAATATGCCGGCGCTCATGGCTTGAACGAGCGCAAGCGATTGGTTCTTTGTTTTGGCGAATGGCACAAAACCAAGATCAAAATGCTTGTAACCTTGAGCCGAGACGGTAGTAATAGTTTCATATAACAAATATGGCATTGCATTGTTCGTTTCCGGCAAATATCGTAGCAAATCTATAGTTGTAGTACTTAAAGACTTAGGCTGGGGCACTTGGTTTGTAAATGCCGCTATACTTCCATCAGGTAGGGCCAGATAGTGTATAACGCACTGCTGGAGGTAATTATCATCAAAGTATCCCAAACCAAAAGTCCTTTCCTTGTGACGACCTGTCTGAAGCCATGCTTCAGACACCTGCTTGAGTTGCTGTATTAGGGTATTGGCATGTGGTGGGTGTGCACAAACGTAACTATAGCCGCTTTTTAAGGCCCGGTTTTTTTGCCAACGCCACCATTTGTTAGTAGCTGTTGAAGATAAGAAATGTTCTATGTCAACAACAGCACTCGATCCTATCTGCAGTAACCCTAGTCCGGCTTCATCATAAAGTTTGCGACTAGTCTCAGGAATAGGCATCAAGCTTGCTTTTAGCCGGTGTGCTTTCGCCCAGCTTAAGAAATCCATCAGAAGTGGTTTTTGATTCTTGGATATCGGGTCAGCTAAACCATATACAACTGATCCCACCACCTTGTAGGCAATAAAACCGTTTTGATCTTTTTGCCAAAAGTAACTCTTATCTGACGGCCATAGCTTAAAGTAATCATCGGGTGATTTTGAAAATCGTTCGAGCAAATCAACGACTATGCTTTTTTTATCTTCAGGATGCACAGTTACGCTATAGGGTTTAAATAGTATCCATAAAATAACCGCAGCACTAGTCAGGATAAAGGACGATGCTGTATGTGCAAGCAGAGCACTATGCACTTGTGTTTGAGACAGTACATTCGATTTCTCTACGTAATCAAACCAGTGATCAAACGCCTGACCCGCTATAACGGCCACGTGGCTATTACGATTAAGCGCCAACAGTGCCAGGAAGGCTGCAATTAATAACGAAAATGTCATAAAGTATAAATCCCGCAGACGCATAATCCATGTCATAGGGACTACGCCCCTGTCAAAATCATCCCGTAGGACAAATAACACTAGGAAAGACAAAAGATAGAGTGTCATTAGGCTGGCATGTGGAGATATAACGGCGTACTTGATGACCTCGATGCCAGATATCAGTAGAAAGATTTGGCGAGCTCGCCGCTCACCTCGAAGCAGGTGCCGGCTTAGGTATAGCATGATAATACCTATAGCTACACCATGTTGGGCCAACCAGGCGTTATCGCTTGCAAAATATAAGCCTTTTATGCGGCCAAGTAAATGGATGTGCGCAAGACTTAGCAAGATTGCTAACACGCCGTTTAGGAACGCCCATGTAGCGACGCTTATTTTAACGATCTGTTTCTCTTGTTTGCTCGTTCCAAATGAATGTTCTGCCAAAAAGTCGCGGCAGAACCAAGTTAGCCAAACAACCAAAACCGTTTGATATATATATTGCGAGAGAGTGTTGAAGTGTCCACTATTTGCAAGTTGGGAAAAGAACAGTAAGACATAAAGTACTTGGAAAATTCCAAAAGCAATTGATACTAATTTCTTACGTTTTTGTGCGTCATGAAGTGTAAGCACTAACAGCGCTGATGCAGTTATTACTGTCTCCAAACCGTGCAGCACTGATGTAAGAGACACATATTCCACGCATGAATTGCCGTTAAGCCGACAGGTCGTTATAAAAAGCGGGTCTAGAATAAATCCCGCACCGACAACTAATAACAACCAAACGGAGCTGCTTTTACCTTTTATCTTTAGAATGTAAAGTGCCATCGCAACCAATAACAACCCACCCAAAATGTCACATATTCTGAAAGCCCAAGAATACGGCTGTAGAGCACTCTCATACTGGCTTATGAGAGAAGTACGAGATGAAAGTACAGTATTTAGATATGGCGCCCATAACCAAGATGTACTAAGCGCCATAAATGAGAGCTGCCAGAAAACAATTGTGCGTCTATTGGGGCTTAGGGTCATATGTGTATATTGTAAAGCTGATAATATGATAGTTCTAACTTTGTAGATCACGCTGCACAAAAAACAATTATTGTATGCTAGGATAGCAGCATGATCGGGTTGTCGTTTATATTTTTGTTTATGGGGGCCGTCGCTTTATTGGCCATCATAGCGTTTGAAGTGTACATGTTCTTGGATGTACTTAAAAACCCAGGCCTCAGTGATAATGAGAGAATAATCTGGGTACTAGGCATGTTTTTGCTACACCCGGTTATTGCCATAGTTTATTACTTTGTTGCCCATTCTCGCTTGAATACTCATCCTGAATAGCGTTTTGCAGTTGTTAGAGCATAAACCCCAAAAACTGACAGCGCGGGCTGTATAATAACAAGCGATGCACACCGCCTATAAGCACTTCCTGCAATCTCCCGA
>DATIIF010000044.1:0-6007 GCA_035479935.1 Patescibacteria group bacterium | reverse complement strand
AGCACTCAAGCTATTCGCACTCTGAAGAAAAAAGGCCTCCTAAGCTCCACACCACAATAGCCTGTCAAACATCAAAGCTGTTTGCACCGCTATTGTTCTTGGCGCATTGCTGTGTCAGCTGACGTCTGTCACTCGTTCACCGTAGCATCTCTACGGCTCCACTCGCTCCTCCTGGCTTCCTTGCACTGCATCCAAGTGTGAAGCTTAGACTTAATCCTGAGGTTTATTGGCGTTCGAGCACAATTAGACGAGTACTGTCGCCTAGTTCCCCAGCTTTGATTTTCAGTTTAGGTAGTGTTTCACTAGGTTCCATTGCTAGAACTTTAATGGCTTCTTCCAGGGGTTGTTGAGGAACCGGATATTTCAGAGCTTTATCTTCATAATGAGTCGGTATAACTATTTTTGGCTCGACTTTTTTAATTAGCTTAAGCGCTCCAATTGGATCCATTGTGTATCCGTTATCGCCGACGGGGATAAACATGACATCGATTGTGCCAAGAGACTCCAGCTGCGCGTCATTAAGTTCTGGATAAATATGGCCAAGTACTGCTACACGTATGTCGTCACTGATTAATTGAAAAATGGTTGCATTTTGCTGACCGGCATCTTCCATATTGGCTCTAGCCGGAATGCCCTTTATAGAGATATCAGAAACTTCATATTCTCCAGGCTGGTCAATAAGCAACTTTGCATCCTTGGCGATAGGCCCGTGAGTACCTGTAAATAGAGCTATATCACCGTCTTTTAGGATAGATTTCTGTCCTAAGTCCACCAGATTATCATCGATCACCAGAGTGGCTTTTTTAGTAACAATACGCAAACAATTGGCACCAAAAAACTGTAGCTCCATTTCTTATTCCTCTTCTGTTTCTTTTACTTCTTTAGTGCTTGTCTTCTTTGCTTTCGGAGCTGGAGTGAGGACGTAATTTTTATCAATTAAAACCTGCTTTTTTGCCTCCATAACATTGCTCAAGAAACGATCATTGACCTGTTGACGATATTGAAAATTATCAGGCGATAAGAGAGTGTATCTAATTTCTTTGCCTTCTTTTTCTTCTAGATCGGATACGTATTTATCCAACTTACTTTGGTTAACGTCCCCTACTACTAGGAAGTCAATTCCGGCCGACTCATCCCTAGTAAACTGGCCTGTATATAGTGCCAAATCGATATTACCTAAAGCCTTGATATCCTTAAATTCATTATCGATCGTGGTCTTTTCGCTGTCATCGGCTTTAGACTTAACCCCAAAAACGGTCAATAAAGGTTTGTAAAACTCGTAGGTTTGATTGACCTCATAATATAAACGGTTGTTTGTAGTGTCAGATGAAATTATGCCAATGCTTAAGAGGTTCGCCAGCTCACGTCGGACTGAGTTAATTTGCTCATCAATTTTACGGGTGATTTCTCGCACATAAAAAGATCTGTTAGGATTGCTGTAAAAGAGTTGCAGCAGCTTAACACGAGTCTTGCTCCCAAAAAGTTGTTCTATCACAATTGTATTGTAACAGATTGGTCAAAAATCAAATCATACTTTTGTTCAAGAACGTTGTTAGAATTTCAACAGCTTCACTGGGGTAATTTAGGTAATGAATACTTTTGTTGCGCTTAAACCAAGTCCGCTGTCGTTTGGCTAAATTAGCTGTATCATTAATTATCTTTTGGCGGGTTTCTTCTAGAGTTTTGTGGTTTTCAAAATATTCACGCCACTGGGAGTAACCAATTCCCTTCAGTGCCTCACATTCCCAGCCATATTTTTCGCTTAAGTTGCGTACCTCGTCTTCCAAGCCTCGCTCCAGCATGGAATCAGTGCGCTCAATTATTCTGCGTTTAAGCCCTTCCCTTGGGATAGTTAAGCCTAAGATTAAAGTATTCGGTCTAAGTTCTTGGCGTTTCGGTTGGGCACCTTTGGTTTCTATTAGCCTAATGATTCTGCGTTTATTTTTTATATCTATTTCTTTAGTGTCTAGCCCCATCTTGTGCGCTAATTGAACGAGATTACTAACACTCATAACGTCCAATTTCTCCCTAGCTTTCCTGTCTCCAGACGGCAAGAAATTAAAATTATAAATGACTCCGTCGATGTAAAGCCCAGTACCTCCCACCAAAATTGGTAATTTGCCTCTTTTAGAAATGTCATCTATGGCTTTTAAGGCCAAACCTTTAAAAACGGCTGCCGTGAAGTCTGCACATGGGTCAACAACATCTAGCAAATGGTGTCTAACGCGCTTTAGATCTTGGGCTGTTGGCTTTGCGGTGCCAATGTTAACTTCTCTTCTAACAGTCCAGGAATCTGCGCAGATAATTTCGCCATTGAACTTTTCGGCGAGCTCTAGAGCCAGCTCACTCTTGCCGCTAGCCGTTTCCCCAACTATAACGACTAGGGGCGCCATAAGGCCTTATCCATATCAACCCGAAACCCGTTTAACATGACGCCCTCTTTGGCCAGGGCATTTTTGTGGCCTTGGACACCGCCCGGATAACCTTCAGCTAAACTACCGTCTTTCTTTACTACTCTCTGCCACGGCAAATTTGGATCGCCAAAATGAGCAATCCCGCCGACAATTCTAGCAGCCCGTGGGTTGCCACAAAGTGCAGCAATTTGCCCATAGGTCATAACCCTACCTTTTGGTATTTGGCTTACTATTGCATAGACACGAACGCGAAAATTATCATCCATTACAAAGATGTTTTGCTAATACGGCTCTCGGTTTCATTAACTACTGTTTGTAGAAATTGTTGAGAGCCAACCGGTTGATGCTCCTTTTGAACCTCAAAGTCAGCCCTGATTCTTGGCACTAGTTTTTGGCTTTCCACTTCTTTTTTACCAATAACTACGGTGTATGGAACTTTATCAAGCTCAGCCGATCTAATTTTCTTGCCAATAGAGTCACGGCCAACGTCTAAACCTACCCTTAGACCTAAGCCCTTAGCTTGTTCAGCCATATCTAGGGCAAAGTCTACGAAACTTTTATCATCAGCTATAGTGGCGATTCTGATCTGTTCTGGCGCTAACCACGGCGGAAACTTGCCAGCTGTATGTTCAATATATACACCCAAGAAACGTTCAATCGAGCCTAGTAAAGCGCAGTGGATCATAACTGGCTGGGCCTTACTGCCGTCGGAAGCCGTATATTCCAACGCAAATCTTTCCGGTTGGATAAAATCTAGCTGAACAGTTGCCACTTGGTGTTCTCTGCCTATGGCATCTGTAGCCATAAAATCAATTTTAGGGCCGTAGAAGGCGGCTTCGCCCTCTTCCTCGAAATACTCAAGCTCGTTGGCTACTACTGCCTGTTTTAGCTGCTCCTGAGCGCTTTGCCAGAGTTCCTTAGCGCCAAGATAAGCATCGCTCTCATCACGGTAAGACAAACGCACTCTAAGCTTCATATTAACAGTGGCGTACAGTTCTCGCGCAGCCGCCAGAAGGTTATTCATTTCCTCGCCAATTTGTTCCTCACGACAAAAAACATGGCTGTCATCTTGTGTGATTGCCCTAACCCGGCTGAGTCCGCCCAATTCCCCCGTCTTTTCATCACGATAATCAGTGGTTGTCTCCAAGTAGCGTATTGGTAAATCGCGGTAACTCCGGGGTTGGCTAGCATAAATCCGGGTATGGTGAGGGCAATTCATGGGTTTCATGACGAGTTCGTCCTTAGTTTCTTGGCTTTTTACTAGGAACAATTCTTCTCCAAACTTTTCCCAATGCCCAGATTTCTCATACAAGTCTTTTTTAGTAATATGCGGGGTCCAAACCATCTCAAAACCGTAAGCCCTTCTAAGCTCGTTAGAAAATTTGGCCAATTCATCACGCAATACCGTGCCACGAGGCGTAAATAGCGGCAACCCCGAACCAACCATGTCGGAAAATATGAACAAATCCATTTCCTGGCCTAATTTGCGGTGGTCGCGCGCCTTGGCTTCTTCGATCATCTTTAGATACTTGTCCAGCTCTTCTTGGTTAGCAAAGCCTACGCCGTAGACACGCTGCATTTGGGCCTTCTTTTCGTCACCTCTCCAGTAAGCACCGGAAACCTTGGTAAGTTTAAAAACACCTACTTGACCAGTGGAAGCCACGTGGGGGCCGCGACAGAGATCAATGAAGTCACCATTTTTATAAAAAGAGACCTTGTCTACTTGGCCATTGCCTCCGCCTGGCAACCCTAGCTGCTCAGGGTCGAGCTCCTTAGCAACAGTGGTACCAGAACGCTTTAGATCGTTTAGCAACTCTTCCTTATAAGGCTGCATACTGTCCTGAGACCACTTGATGGCTTCATCTATAGGCACTTCATCACGTTCGAAAGCCTGGTTTCCGGCTATAATCTTCTTCATCTCGGCCTCTATAGCCGGAAAATCTTCATCACTCAACTTCTTGCTACCAAGATCAATATCGTAGTAGAAGCCGCTCTCTACTACTGGCCCTACTCCAAATTTAGCCTCTGGCCAGAGCTTTTTAACAGCGCTAGCCGTTATGTGAGCCAGGCTGTGCCTCATAGCATGCGACTGATCAATCTTATCTGTCATTCTTCTTCCTTGCACTAATCATAACACTCTCAGCTAACAGATAGAAAGAAAAGGGGCTCAAGTATTCTCGCAATGATACTTGAGCCCGCCCATCCTTTAGAAAAACACTTCTTTAAACTACACACGATCAGGCAATAAGCAGGATCGTAGGGATAAGCATAGCATACTAGTATGATACTGCTAGTACAAAAGTATTGTTTTTCTTACAAACATACTGTGGATGAGTCCTTATTTTATATATCATTAATGATAAGTCGGCCTAATAATTTACTTTGCTCATCTGTTAAGTTATACTTTTCTCTGTTTCCAAGGGCAATTAGCTCATCTGGCTAGAGCGCCACATTGACGTTGTGGAGGTGACAGGTTCGACTCCTGTATTGCCCACCAGTCGACAAACTCATGGTAAACCAAGAGAATGGCGAAGGACTCTAAGCTGGTTGAAGAGGGTCAGTTTTTATTTTCGGTAGTCTTCGCAAATACGCTGTAAATACCTGATGTTGTGAATGGATACCAGAGATCCGGCTAAACTTTCTCCGACTTTGAACTGATGACGTAAGAACCCTCGGCTATAACCTTCCTTGCAGGTCGTACAATCACACGAAGGGTCAATTGGTTTGTTATCTTGAATGAACTTTGCATTACTGAGGTGAATTTTCTTATCACCTCTGACCCAAGCGGTGCCGTGTCTGGCATTTCGCGTCGGCAACACACAATCAAACATATCAACACCTTGCTCTATGGCCAGACGAAGATCGGCAGGTTCGCCTACCCCTAGTAAAAAATGCGGGCGGGCGGGATCGTACATTGGCGCTAGATATTTGAGCATTTCGTACATATCTTTTCGTGGTTCGCCCACCGATAACCCACCGATGGCAATACCGTCAACCGGCAAGGATTGGACAACTTCTAGACTACTTTTTCGTAATTTTTTGCTCAGGCCGCCCTGAACTACACCAAATAACAGAGGCCGTTCGCTGGGTTTCATATTTTTAGTAAGGCGCTGGAATTCGGCTAATGATCTTTCTAGCCAGCGGTGAGTTCTCTCAAATGCCTCTTTGGTGCGGCTTTTACCTTCATCATCTAGCGCAGTAACATCGTCAAAAGCTACCATCATATCGGCTCCAAGTTTTAACTGTATCTGCATAGAGCTTTCAGGGGTCAGTAGGTTCTTATTACCTGTTAGGGGATCACGAAATTCCACCCCTTCCTCGGTAATTTTTCGGATTTTAGAAAGTGAAAACACTTGAAACCCACCAGAGTCCGTTAGGATTGGCAACGTTTGTCTAGTAAAACTATGTAATCCACCCAGACGGGCAATAATATTTTCACCTGGCCTTAAATGTAAGTGATAGGTGTTGGCCAGTACAGTTTGCACACCAGTAGACACTACTTGAGACGCTGTCAAACCCTTAACTGCACCTCTGGTACCGTCGGGCATGAAAGTGGGTGTTTTTACTAATCCGGCCTTGGTTTTAATTAGTCC
>DATIIF010000043.1:0-6366 GCA_035479935.1 Patescibacteria group bacterium | reverse complement strand
TAGATGGAGAAGTTAGCACTACTAAACTCACTGAAGAAATGCCAATTTGGCGCGTGCGGACCGCCGCCCACGTTGCAGTCTGGTGGCTCCAACACCTTAATAAACCTTTCGAAGCACTAACCACCTCCGTAAATAGTATTGACTAGATATAAGTAAAGTTGTTTTATTGTTATCATGAGCGTTCCTTCTTTGGTTGATACACTCCGTGCCACAAACACTGAGATTGATTGTTTTATTATTGGCGCCCTTAAAACCGATGAGCCTATGACCAATGGTCAAATTGAGGAGCGGCTTAATATAGCATCCGGTAAGGATATTAACGATATTCTCCCAATTAATAGCGTAAATTTTGTATTGCGTAGAATGCCAGACTCATTAGTTATAAAAGCGCCAATACCTAACCACCGTTACAAGCAATACATTAAAAATCTGGAGTTTGGAGACCAAGCTACAGCACAAGGCGGTTTGAACTTGCGTTTGTCAGAAAGATCAGGATTCCCTCTAAGATGGTTAGCGGGCGAATACATGCCACCGCTTCAAGGTGGCAGGACAAATCACTCAAGTCTAGAAATACGCCTTGGCGTTTTAGCCTGCCTTGATAACCTACACGTGAACCGATGGTATAACGTAGGTCTTTTTTATGAAAATTTAGAGGGCACAGAAGGACATAAAGATACGATTCGAGGACATTTGATCAGCCTAGTAGCTAGCGGCCTACTGCAACGGCAAGACCCAATCGATCTCAAAGAAGGAACGTACTATAAAATTGCCAGTGAAGCCAAATATGAGAATTCTCCAAAGGAAATTATCCATAGCTATGTTAGCTCAGTCGCGAAGATTATAAATGGCGATCCTCTGGCAATAGAATTAGGGCTCATGCATATGGACCGTTTTATGAGCGGTAAGTCACCCAATGCGGCCATGTTATTACTCAGACATTTAACCAGTAGCAAAAGAAGCGGCCATCGAAAAACCAAACAACCGGCCTAGTATAAAAATTTGGTGGGCAAGGAGGGAGTCGAACCCTCAATCCTTTCGGAACACGATTTTGAGTCGTGCGCGTATACCAGTTCCGCCACTCGCCCAATATGTGGTTAAGATGGCAACATTGTACTATACTTGCATCTGTTAGTACCAGCATAAGAGATTACATGTACCCAGACGAAAACGATACAAACAAAGATATTACATCATCACCCTTAGACAGGTCTGATAGCACACAGCTTTCTGCTTCTGACCCGGCTGTGGAGATGATAAGAGATAAAATCAGTAATATCTACAAGTCTGAGCCTAGCGCCGGAGAAGAGATAGATGAAGTCAAAGCCGCAGGCAGTCACAAGTCCAAGCACCAGCAGTTCATGTATGAACTTATTAATTCCGGTGAGTCACTAGCGGAAATTCAGACAGCTTGGCATAACTATTACGTTGAACTTCCGGATAGCGACAAACATCAGGTGTGGCAAGAATTCTATGAAGCAAATTCGCGGAACTCTCACGGGGACGCAACTCAGACAATGGCTAGCACTAGTTTTGATCCAGCGCCCCAGGCCGTAGTGAGTAAAATAGAGGAGTCACGTGACCGACGAACCACTTCTGAAATTAAAAGTCACTTGTTAAAACAGGTGTCCTCAAACAGCAGGCTAAAAAAGAGCGACCACCTAAAATCGTTATTCTTTGGTCTTAGCATGGGTGGCATAGTTGTAATTATCTTGCTCTTTAGCTTTTTTAATGAGCGGTTTATTGCACCCTTTATAACACCGAGCCGTAAGGTCAGCAGTACATCGATAATTATCAATCCTGGCGATACAAATATTGGTCCCGAGCCAAAAATTATAATTCCAAAAATCAATGTCGAAGCACCGGTAATTTACGACGAGCCATCAATTAACGATAAAGCCGTCCAGCGAGCTTTGGAAAACGGCGTTTTGCACTATCCTACATCACCCGATCCTGGAGAATTGGGCAATGGAGCAATATTTGGTCATAGTAGCGGTAATATCTTTAACGTAGGTAAGTACAAGTTTGCGTTTATTTTGCTAAAAAGTTTATCGCCAGGAGACACCTTTTATATCCAAAAAAATGGCAAAAGATTTGTGTATAAAGTCTTTGATAAGAAAATTGTCAAACCGAGTGAGGTTGCTGTGCTAAATAGCATCCCCGGTAAGCCCGCAACTTTTACACTTATAACCTGTGACCCGCCAGGCACATCCGCCAATCGTCTGATTGTCATCGGTGAGCAGATTAGCCCTGACCCAAATGCCAACGTAGCTAGCCATGTCAACCAAGATCAGGCCGCGAAGCCAGCAACTCTACCCAGCAATTCGCCAACTCTTTGGAACCGCCTTTGGAAGTGGCTGACTATTTAACTATTAGCTCGGTGCGCGTTAGAGCAGCTTGGCCTACATTTTCAGAAGGAGCAAATGTAAACATAGCTTTGTAACCTTCATCAAAAATTATGGCTGTATTTGGGTAAGCAGATGACAAAGTTTGAAGATTCATGCCATCAAAATCGAATACAACTGCGTGATTGTCATTCACAAGTGTCAAGCGGTGGCCATCCATCCAGCTGGCTAACGCCGTAGGATCTACCTTGAGCCCAGTATCGTAACGGTACTGCCGGTCCTGCTCAGCATCGTATACAGCAAACTTCGACCCGCTTTGAGCCATTACAAAGCGGGAGTTATTTGAAAAAATTACTTGCGCTGGTTTGTCTACTCTCAGAGTGGAAATAGGTTGTGCAGCTATCCCCAGACCCTTGCGCAACACCGATACAGGGTCACGGTAGACGCTAATCTTGCCTTCGTTCACGGCCCCGGCGGCTATGTACCAGTGGCCGTTGAATTGAGCCAAGTCCAGAAGGTATTTAGAATTTGCAGGTAGCTCTTTTAGCTTGTACTCCTTGCCGCCATCATGGACTTTTACCGCAACTTTGCCTGTAGTTGCATCCTCAGCAGAGATATAGACCAGCGTGTCTTTGCCATGTGAATGAAATGACAAAACCTGACTTAAAAGTGGTGCTTCAGAAACAGATTTAAGATCTGCGGTCCTTAAAATTCCGCCTTCGGGGTTATAAATATAGAATCGGTCGGCTTTTTTGTCCCTCAAACTAACATCGGATGAAGCTATGCCCAAAGTCTTTGACAGGTTAACACTGTTGGCGGGCGACTCTCTATCTAGCAAAATATATTCCTGGCTGTCATATGTGTGCTTTATAAGTAAATGTTTGTTGTCGGACGACCATTCCACTGCCTTAAGGGATTGTGTTTTAGTGCTTGGTGTAAGCAAGTTGGCAGGCAAAACTATGGCACTTGCTATGGCGTTAGGGTTAGTCAGATCAAATAAATCAAAAGTGGTAAAGTTGTCAGGCTTTTGGACAATCAGCCAATGACGATCAGGGCTAACCGACACCAAAGAAGGAACTGATGGGTATAGCCGTTTCTCGCTGGTAGACAATTTTTCCGGGAACAAAAACGGATAGATAAAATATTCGGTGGTCCCGCCATACAAATCAAATTCATGACGCCAACTACGATAACCATTGCGCTTCAATTCTAGAGAATAATGACCAGAGGCAGGCGTAAATCTGGCACCGGTTTGGTCTTTCTTTTGGCCATTTAGGTAGATTGTGGCCGATTCTGGGTGGGCGTCGACAAATACTAAGCCCTTTTGGATAATGTCGCCGGTTTTTCGGTCAATATCATAACCATAAGTCTGGTACCAGACAATAACTGTGCCAATTAGAAGAGCTATGCCCATTAAGGCGTAACCTGCAAACAATCTGAGGGATCGAATGCGTTTCTTTTTTGGATCGAAGAAATCCATGCACTGAACATTTTCGCATTACTATAGTCATGCGGCAAGTTAGCTTGCTTGCGAATAGTGACGACTGGGGTTAAGATATTACTAGCAATTCGACAATACGAAATACTCGAGGGTCACAAACTACGTGGGAAGTAAGCAGAATATTATTGTAATGAATGGCAAGCATTACGACGCTTTGACGGGCAGGGAAGTTGGTGTCTCGTCAAAAAAAACACAATCAAACGTCAGAGCGGTAGACGGTATAGTTAGTCCCAAGGTCAGACAACCTTTTCACATCCGTAAGGTTCACAAGCATGTAGAGAAAGCCAAGACACTGATGCGTGGTGGCGTAAAAAAGCCTGAGACACATAAGGCGGCCGTCCATAAGCAACAAAGCCATCCCGAGGTTATGCACGCCACGCATAACCCTAGTCGAGAATATAGGGCTGGCCATATTAAAAAAAGTGGGCTAGTTAGTAAATTTGGCACGGTTTCGTCTTCCACATCCTTTGCTAAAAAGTTCGCTAGCATTGACGTCCAGCCGGAGCCAGAGGAGGCACCGCCACTCCCTGTTAATTTGGCACATCATCCGGTCCTAGCTAAAACAGCCAGACGCTCGGGAGTTAATTCTGCCTTGGATAATGCTGAGAGCCACAGACAGCCAAGGGCAAAAAACAAGAACAAACTTAGACATCGGGTGGCTCGCAAATTGCATCTAAGGCCAAAAACTATCAACGTCTTATCTACAGCGCTGGCCGTTTTGTTGATCGCGGGCTTCTTTGGTTACCAAAACAAGTCAAATATTGCCATGCGGGTAGCCATGACGCGTTCTGGCGTCCATGGCAAATTGCCGGGCTATAGACCTTCAGGCTTTGCATTGAGCGGTCCTATAGAATATAAGAGCGGTCAAATTACTCTGAATTTTAGATCAAATACCGATAGCCGTCGGTTTAAAATAACCCAAGAATCTTCCGGGTTAACAAACGAAGCGCTCCAAAGTAGTTTGGCAGAGGATGGCAAGGATCCCTTGGTTTTGCAAAAAGGCGGCAAAACTATTTATATTTATGACGGTTCTGATGCGTCTTGGGTAGTTTCTGGCGTAAAGTACGAAGTTGATGGAAACTCTAGTCTCAACAGCAGCCAACTTTTGAACATTGCCGACAGTCTTTAGAAAAGGTTGACTACTTTACTGACCATGTTAGACTAGTTCTTTGTGACTGAAATTACTGAGGCAACAAAAGAAACTACACGGGCTGAGAGAGCTGGGCGTTTTTGGATGCGTGTGGGCACCGTAGCTTTGGCCGCCACCGGTCTAATTGGCTTGGCTTTTCAAGAGCACGACGTGAAGGAACCTGTTGGACATGTATCTGGAGTTCCAGTTGATGAAACAAGGATTTTAGAAGGCGCCGGGTTTTTTGTAGCAGCATATTTTGGTATAGAAGCAATCCTCGAAGCTAAGTTCAAGCGAGAGCAAGCAGAAGAATAAGGTACAATAACTGATAGCATGAAAGCTGTCAGAACAAGATTTGCCCCCAGCCCAACTGGTTATTTACACGTCGGCGGAATTCGTACGGCCCTTTTTGCGTGGCTTGTAGCCAGGCAATCAGGAGGCAAATTTATCTTACGTCTTGAAGATACCGACAAAGCTCGTGAAGTTAGGGGCTCGGATCAACATATTTTTGAGTCATTACGAGCTTTAGGGCTAGACTACGACGAAGGCCCAGATGTTGGTGGCCCGTTTAACCCTTATAGACAAAGTGAAAGACTTGAAACTTACAAAGAATGGGCCCAGAAGCTCGTTGATAAGGGTAGAGCTTACGCCGACCCTTACTCGGCCGAAGAAGTACAAAAATTCAGAGACCAAGCTCAAAAGGATAAAAAGCCTTTTTTATATCGTAATCATCGGCCCTCCAGTCCGCCAATTTGGGATAAAAGCCAGCCACTGCGTTTTAAGTCTGAACCAAAAGGTTACGAGTGGCACGACGAGGTTATGGGAGAGCTGTCTACCGGCCCGGAAGTTATTGACGACTTCATACTAATAAAAAGCGATGGCTACCCAACATATAACTTTGCGCACATCATTGACGACTTATTGATGGAGTGTAGTCACGTAATCCGCGGCCAGGAATTTTTGGCATCTATACCCAACTATTTAAATTTGTACGAAGCACTTGAGATTGACAGACCCAAACTGGCTACTTTGCCCCATGTCCTGGGTCCAGACGGCAAGAAAAAGCTCAGTAAACGTGATGGCGCCAAAGATGTTTTAGATTACTTGAGGGAAGGCTATTTGCCAGACGCATTGGTTAATTTTATTGCCTCGCTAGGCTGGAATGATGGAACCGAGCAAGAAATTTTTAGCCGCGAAGAACTAGTTAAAAAATTTAGTCTAGAAAAAGTGCAGAGAAGTGGTGCGCGCTTTGATGAACAAAGGCTGCTTTGGTTAAACGGAGCTCACATTAGAGCGTTAGGTCTCGACGAATTGTTTGAAATGTCTAAAGGTTTTTGGCCCAAAGAAGCTGCGGCCAGTGATGATGAATATAAGAAAAAAGTTCTGGCTCTTGT
>DATIIF010000042.1:0-6184 GCA_035479935.1 Patescibacteria group bacterium | reverse complement strand
ATAAGTTACTATGTGTTTGACGACAATGATATACAGGATCTGCTAGTAACATTGATGGCAAAGAACTACCAAGAAAGATCAGGCTCCGATGATGCGTGATTATGAAGAGATTTTCAACGATGCCCGAATCAGGGCAGCGGCCCAATGGGAAAGGCTGAGGGAGTTTACCAGCACCTTGCTACGCCGGGAAATAGAATATACGGATCAAGACGAAATTGAAGTAATTGATGAAACTCGTCAACATTTTGGACTTTCTCCTGAAGAAGTTAAGCTTGCAGTGACTATTTGTGAGCTGGAAGTTCAAAAGGAATTAGTGGATGTCTAAGCGTGATTACTATGAGGTTTTAGGCGTCGGCAAAAGCGCCAGTGCCGACGAAATAAAGAAAGCTTTCAGACGTGCAGCAGTACAGCATCACCCTGACAAAGAAGGTGGCGATGAGACAAAGTTCAAAGAAATCAACGAAGCCTACGAAGTTCTAAAGGATTCCAGCAAACGCCAGCGCTATGATCAGTTTGGCCATGCCGGTGTTGGGAGCAGTGCCGCTAGCGACGGCAACCCGTTCGCTGGCGGGTTTAACGGCCAAAACATTAATTTTGACTTTGGAGATTTGGGCCTTGGTGATATTTTTGGCAGTTTTTTTGGCGGCGGTCAAAGAACGCGTAACCAGCCGTCTCGCGGCCGAGATATTGAAACAATGGTGGAAATTAGCTTTGAACAAGCAATCTTTGGCACTGAAGTTGAACTGAACCTAAACCTTGAAGACAACTGTAGTCATTGCAAAGGCACAACGGTAGAGCCCGGCCATGACCTAAAAACTTGTGATCAATGCAAAGGCTCCGGCCAGATAGTAAGTGTCACTCGGACAATCTTTGGCAATATTCAGCAGGCTGTAGTTTGCCCAAAATGTAAGGGACGCGGCAAAATCCCAGAAAAAGTCTGCACTGTCTGTCACGGCAAGGGAACAGAGCGCAAAAAACAAGACATTACCCTAAAAATACCGGCAGGTGTTGATGACGGCGCGGTTATTCGTTTGCGTGAACGCGGCGAAGCCATAGCCAATGGCCCCAAGGGGGATTTATATGTCAATATTCGGGTAAAACCACATAAAAAATTCACCCGCGAAGGCGATTTAATCCTGTCTGAAGAACATATTGATATGGTTGACGCGGCTTTAGGTACAGAAATAGATGTTGAAACTGTTGACGGGCCAGTGCGTATGAAAGTTCCTGCCGGTACTCAAAGCGGTACGGACTTCAGACTCTCCAATCACGGCGTCCCACATCTTAAAGCCAGCAGCCGCGGCGCCCACATTGTCACTGTAATTGTCGATACCCCCACCAAACTTTCTAAAAAACAACAGGAACTGCTGGAAGAATTAAAAAGCTCAGCCGGCAAACACAAACTTTTTGGTGGTTAGATGTTTACAAAATCTCGTCGGGTAAACGATAACCTAATTTTTCAATAGCTGGCCGTGCCTTCCGCAAATCAACAATGTCTTCCTCTGTTAGTTCTGCACGTCGGGCATATTTATCGGCATACATGGATTTATCGGCCTTCTTTACTAACCATTCTGGCGTATCACCAGGCTCAAAAACAGCGCCACCGATGGCTATATCAAAGCCTAACTTATCAAGTTTCTCGGACTGAACCATATCTTCAAACTTAACACGCAAGCGATTAATAACTGATTGTAATCTTTCTGTGAGTGATAAAGCTGAACCTTCGCGTGCAACTAAATCACACAATATTGCAAATTCATCCCCACCGTAACGACTAACTTGATCCTCCTCATGTCTTAGAGATGAAGCAGTCCTGCGTAGTATTTCATCGCCAAAGGGGTGACCTAACGTATCATTGACATTTTTAAATCTGGACAAATCTAAAAATATAACGCCAAAATCATGCTCACCACTTTCAATCATGCTTTTCAGACGCTCTTCCCAGGCACTTCTGGCAAGTAAACCTGTTACGTCGTCAATTTTTTCTGTTTCGGCTATCTCTTCTTCGCGCTGTGCCATTTCCTTTTCGCGTTTTACTTCTAAGCTGGCTAAAGAAGCATTGATTGCCTGTTGTGCTACCAGACGTCGTTCTAAATCACGAGTATAATCTACTAAATCTGTTTGGGGATAGCTCTTTAACTCTTCTGAACTATGCAAAATCACCTCTGGTAATTCAATCCCAAATTGCTCTGCTTCAATAGATTCTTGTTCCGGCCCAAAAGACTGATCCATCTTTAATATTATACATAGTTTTAATGCTTATGTCAATCTGTACTTCTGTGACGTTTTGTCTGATAATAGAGAAAAATGCGTAGCCTCAGCAAAAACCAGAAGGGCTTTATACCCCTTATAGTTGGTCTAATAGCCGTAATTTTAGCGGCAGTGATATTTGTTTATCTGCGGGTTAAACACGCCCAACAGTAACAGATTAAAAAGTATTGAAAAAAGACCAATAATATTATATAATGTAGCCCATGGCAAATAATGACATTCAAAAACCTGCAGTTTTAGGTTCTTTTGAGAAGGTATCCTTTCCGGAGTTTGCAAAGGCTGGAAAGGTGATTGCCAAAATTGACACCGGTGCTTACACTGGTGCTTTGCACTGTACCAAACTTGTTGAAGAAAACACCGAAACTGGTAAAGTTCTACATTTTTCACCATTCGATCACCCGGAAATTACTATAACTTGCCGCGACTTTGCGGTCCGTTATGTGCGCAGCAGCAATGGCAAATCGGAAAAGCGCTACTTTATAGATACCAACATAAAAGTACGCGACAAAATTTATCCGATAGTACTGAGTCTGGCTAACCGCAGTGGTATGAAATGGCAAGTTCTAATTGGCCGGAAATTTTTACGTAAAAATAATTTCTTGGTTGACGTTAGGGCGAAGAATTCTGTATTTTAACCCATAAAGGATAAGTATTATGAAAATCTTGATTTTATCTAAAGGACCAGGCAACTACTCCACCAAGCGGCTTAAGGAAGAAGCCATAAGCCGCGGTCATGAGGTGGAGGTGGTTAACTACGCCAAATGTTATGTGACCATGGAGCGTGGTGTGCCAATTGTGCGCTACGAAGGTGAGGAAATTAACGGTGTGGACGTAATAATCCCACGAATTGCCTCCAACTTAACCAAATATGGCAGCTCCATTGTCCGCCAGTTTGAAATGCAAGGTGTTTTTACCACAGCTAGCTCCATAGCCATTGTTCGCTCGCGTGACAAACTGCGTAGTACGCAGCTGCTGGCTCGGGCTGGGGTAGGCATACCTAAAACCGTCTTTGCCCGTGACACCGCGGACCTAGATGATGTGTTGGAACAGGTTGGCGGTGCGCCGGTAATTATTAAGGTTGCTCGCGGCACTCACGGCAACGGAGTAGTTTTGGCTGAAACCCGCAAGGCGGCCAAAGCTGTAATGCAGGCCTTCTACGTTGAGGGCGTGAGCTTTTTGGTGCAAGAGTTTATTGAAGAATCGGCCGGTACCGACATCCGTGCCTTTGTAGTTGGCGGCAAGGTTGTGGCCAGCATGAAACGCCAAAGTTTGGATGACGATTTTCGTTCCAATCTGCACCAAGGCGGCGAGGGTAAAATTGTTAAATTAACGGACGAAGAGCGCAAAACCGCCCAAAAAGCAGCCAAAGCTATGGGGTTGCCAATTTGCGGTGTAGATATGATGCGGTCCGATAAAGGACCTCTAGTTCTTGAAGTTAACCCCAGCCCCGGTTTTGCTATTGAGAAAGTTACAGGCCGCAATGTGGCTGAAAGAATCATTGACTATGTGGAGCAGAATGCCAAGGGGAAACACCGCAAGGATAGAGTAGGCGCCTAGGTACTCTCAGCGCAGTTGCCGAATTCGTGACAGAGCCTTAAGGTAAAAGCGTAAACAATTTGATATCATGTGTACATGAGCGCCTTAATTACCGTTGGCCTAATTGTAGGCATACCTTTTCTATTATCTGTTTTATTTAGAGTCAGCGCCGCAATGCTGTTTTTGAGTATTGCTATCGGAAGCTTGCTAGTTAAATATTTTGGTTATGATTTTAGTCTGGTAATATCTAGTTTTGGTCAAATTAAGCAAACAGAAGTTGTTAGTAATTTAAGTCTTCAATTTTTACCCGTAGGACTAACCATTTTCTTTCTTAGAAAAAGCGTGCCAGCCTCTAAATTTATATTTCATCTGGTGCCACTAGCCTTATCTTGTGGGGCGTTAGGGGTGCTGAGCCTGCCACTGCTGTCTGATGGGACTGAAGCGGCTTTTAAACTCACTTCAATTGGCAGCAAAGTTGAGCCCATGTCAGATCTGATAGTTGGCGCCGCATGTATCACCGTGCTTGCAGTAGCTTGGCTAATTCGATCTACGCCACACCACGGCAAGAAACATCACTAAAATTGTTGGAAGCTGGTGTAGAGCCGTAGTGGCTATTCACAAAAAGCTATTTGATTATGGATACAGTGCTTGTTCCTTTGTTGCCGGAAGAATCTGTTGCAATGACAGTAATCGTGTGGCTTCCTCTGGAAAGCTTGCGACTGTTATAGTTAAAGCCAATCGTACCGCCGCTCACGACGGAGCCTATAGGCTTTCCGTCTATGAAAGCTTGCATGGTAGAAACAAGTTTATTGTCACTCGCTGACGCATTGATGATGAGCTTATTGCCAATAACATCTCCAGCGGATGGCCTGCTGATGGTTACGACTGGCGGCAACGTGTCGGCAGGTGGGGTTGAATTGCTCACAGTAATATTCACGTCTGTTGAGTTGCCAACATTGTTAGCTGCATCGTAGGCTCTCACCTGCAAGACATGTCCACCATTGGTGAAATTGGCTGTATTGATCGAAAAAGTGAAAGGAGACGAGGAACTAGTACTCTTAAGTTGTCCATCAACATATAGTTCAGTTCTGACGACCCCAATATTATCTGAAACACTGGCTTGTACTGTGACCGTACCGCTAACTGTAGCGCCACTGGTTGGTGAAGTTATATTTGCTACTGGAGCAACTGTATCACTAGTGCCAGTTCTAGAAGCCAGGAAGGTTTGAATAGCAAAGTAAGCTGGCTTAGGCGTCAAATCATTAAGCATCAAGCCGTAATTATTATTCTGAACATCTGCATCAGTCCTGTTGCGTTCGGTATACCAGAACATATGTGTGACGTTTGGATAATTCGCCTGGGCGTATTTGACGGCTCGCACAAAATAATCGCCTTGCTGGTCGGGGGTAACACCTAACTGCCAGGGTTGTAACCCGGAAGTATTAGTGTGTGATGACCATCCAAATTCTGTGAACCACACTTCTTTGCTACCATCACCATAGTTTTGCATAACTTTTAGGACTACCGGAAAATGCGTAAACCACCAGCGATGATTATCATCTGGATACTCTGGCGGCTGATCGGCTTGTCCTTGATAGGGGTGAGTAGCCATGACGTCAAAATAGTCCTTAGCTCCAAGTGAATAAACCTGATTAATCCAGACGTCGTCATTGGATGAAGGACCGCCCAGCACAACTTTGGCATTTGGATCCCCAGCTTTGAATTTCGGATAGGCTAGCTTCAACATGTCGACATACTGCGCAGTTGTACCTTTCCAGAAGGACTGATTAGGATCTGGCTCATTCCATACTTCGTAAGCCGCGATCCGGCCTTTGAAGTGATTAGAAATCCAGAGCGCAAAGTTAGCATAATCATTTAAATCGGTAGGTGGTACGCCGGTACCCTGGTTGCCATTAGCCCAGCCGGGCGTCTGATGAACGGTTGCGAGTACATTTATGCCACGGGCGCGAGCCATATTGACGCAGGTATCAGCAATGTTAACGTACCATTGGCTATAAGTATCACGGCTGTTTTCCTGGAAGGCCGACCAGCCCATATCAATTCTTACCCAGTCAATATGAGCTGCTGCTAGTTTATCAAGCGCTGCCGCTCGTTGTGTATCGCTATAATTGCCCCAAGTACAATGGAACTGACTGCCGACTATAATAGGTGAACTAGCCCGCGTGAATATTATTAAAGCTGCTCCCACCACTCCAAATAAAGCGCTAAAGATAATGGCTTTATGTTTGGTGCTAAATCTACGATTAAGCCTAGTTAATAAACCGAGCTTGTTATTCCTTTTAACTGTTTTTTTTGATTTTGTTGTTTTATTTGCCATAAGCAGATTCTATAATCAAAAATGTGAATTGTCTATAGT
>DATIIF010000041.1:0-6813 GCA_035479935.1 Patescibacteria group bacterium | reverse complement strand
AGCAGCAAAGTTTTAGATACGCTTGGGTCATTCAATAAGTCCTCGCGCCCTTCGTAGTAATAATTTATCTTGGCTTTGTCCAAAGAGTCGGCTAGCTCGCGGAGATATTTGTGTTTCGTAGCAATAATAGCTAACTGATTTGTGCTATCTACAGACCTGGACGACGACACAGCCTTCTCAAGTACTGCTTGCGGCGAAGCCGCCTCAAAGACCACAGGCTCAACTGATGGATGGTTAGCGTTGGCCCTCAGTGATTTTTCAATATCCTCGTAATAATCTTCCAGGCGGTTTTGGCCACGCATTATAAGCGATCTGGCGGTATCAATAATGTGTTGGGTAGAGCGATAGTTATCTTTTAACGTTATAGTTGTTACATCTCGCCAGCGTTCCCTAAAGTGCAGCAGCGCGTTGCCCATCGCCCCCTGAAAACCATAAATTGCTTGGTCATCGTCACCTACAACCATTACATTTGGCCGGTCTTCATTAACCGGATTTGCGGCAATCAGGGTTATGATTCTGGCCTGGGCGGCATTGGTATCTTGGTATTCGTCGGCGAGGATGAATTGATAAGTCTCTTGTACCAGTGACAAAAATTCCTTGTTATTCTCCAGCTTTTCTAGAGCGTACAAAATCATATCGTCATAGTCGTAGAGTTTTCGTTTGCGCAGCTCTTTTTCGTATAAGTCATATAGCTCGCTTAAGGCCACCAGTTTTTTTAGTTGGTCGTATGGCTTGAAATACAGATTGCCTTCCTCGCTTGATAGCCATTTTTTCTTAAACTGGCTTAAAGGCAAGGTTTTGTTGCTCCCAGAGGCATCTTCCAACGCTACTCTTAATTCACTAAGACAAATTTCGGCTAGCCCGGTTAACTCTTCATTTAATATCGGCTCAAGACTTATCGCCAGCTGGGGTAAAACTTTTAAAGATAATCTGCCAACCTTATTGAACGCGGCGGCAATCTTTCTACCGGTTGTCTTAGACCAATTTATATCAGTCTCCGCTCTATTTAAGGCCTCACTAGGTGTAATCCCTGCCTGTTTTAGCTGGCTAATTCTGCCAGCCACATCGGCTTGATAAATGAATTGGCCGTAAGCCATCTTAGATAATGGATTGTTACGAGAAAGCTGTTCAAAGCAGCTGAGCAATGTTTCGTACAGCGCTAAATCATCGGCCGGACGGAAATTGGTAAGATCAGTAAAATATTCATTGAAGCGATTGATTAAATGTGTCCCAAAGCCATGAAAAGTATGTATTTCTAGCCTTTTGGCTTCTTTCCCCAAGAGCGAGGTAAGCCTCTGGAGCATAGCGCTCTGCCCGGACTCAGTGTATGTCAGGCACAGAATATTATTAGGGTTTGTATCGGTTGTGCGTAATATGTTTGCTACGCGCAGTGATAGCAGTTGTGTTTTGCCGGTACCGGGGCCGGCAATAACTAGCACCGGTCCGTCAATGGTGTCTACTGCTTGCTTCTGGCCGGCATTTAACTTCTTATACTCCACTTCAAATTTGTGCACACTTATATTCTAACTTGTCTAAGGCATATTAGCTCTTAGGGCAATAAAGGTTTATCCTAATATACATGCTAAAAACCGTTGAATCACAAATTCGTAGTGCCGGCCAAAAAATGGGCCTAGAACCGGCGCAAATTGCCGAGTTTCTATCCTTCAACGAACTGCATGACTTTGAGATTAAACCGTCTGATGGCCAGAGCTTTAAAGCTTACCGCGTCCAACACAATAATAAATTTGGCCCATATAAGGGCGGTGTGCGGTTCCACCCAGAAGTTAGTTTGGACGAAGTTAAAGCCTTGTCCTTACTAATGACCTTAAAAACAGCCGCCATGGGTTTGCCACTTGGCGGCGCCAAGGGAGGCGTGGCTGTTGATGCAAAAAGTCTGACGCCCAAAAAACTCGAAGAGATTAGCCGAAAATATGTTGATTATTTGGTTGATTTCATCGGGCCGGACAGAGACGTTCCGGCTCCGGACGTTAGTACTGATTCGCGGGTTATTGATTGGATGGTCGATGAATATAGCAAGCTAACTGGGGACAAGACACGAGCAAGTTTTACCGGCAAATCAATCAAAGGTGGTGGTAGCGAAGGTCGTGATTCGGCCACCGGTCGCGGCGGAGTTATTGCCCTGCGGGAACTGCTAAAACACCTAAGCCACTACGAAGGCAAGTTGACTTATGCTATCCAGGGTTTTGGAAATGTTGGTTCCTTCTTTAGCCTGGCGGCCGAAGAAATGTTGCCAAATCTCAAGCTGGTTGGAGTTAGCGACTCCTCGGGTACAATTTTTAATGATCACGGTCTGGATGCCAAAGAGCTTGATAGCTACAAGCTTGCCAAAAAGCGCTTTAGCGACTACCAAGGTGCGGGCGTTAAGAATCTTTCGGCCGATGCGCTAATAGGACTTGAAGTAGATGTGCTGGTCATGGCGGCCTTAGGTGGTGCTATTAATCAGGAGAATGTGTCAAATGTTAAGGCAAAGCTCGTTGTTGAACTAGCTAACGGGCCAATTAGCCAAGAAGCCGATGATTACCTGTTAAAGAAAGGCACCGTTATTTTGCCTGATATTATTGCTAATGCCGGAGGCGTTGTGGTTAGTTACCTGGAGTGGCGCCAAAACATGGCTAAAGAACATTGGCCACTTCATAAAGTAAATGATGAGCTTGAAAAATATATGGTTCGGGCAGTATACGGCCTTCACCAAATAGCTAGCCAAACAAAAGCGGACCTCAGGCAAGCTGCCCTAATGCTAGCCCTAAAACGGCTGATTTAGTTCTTCATTTTTCTGGCTCGGATAACTGTCCAGAGTATTCCGGCTAGCACGAAGAACATCAGTGAATAAAAGCCAACTTCCCCGTAGAGTTCAATCTTATAACCCTCATTAAAGTTCAGTACAAAATAGCTCAGCGCTGTGGTGGTATAAGCAGCCATAGATAGTGTAGCGGTTGCCAGTAACGCTACCCGGCTTTGTAAAACCGCTGACACGGCAATTGGCACGGCATACAGTGCAACTGCTCGGCTGGCCATCCCGCGCTGGGTATAGACGTTGAACGAGGCGGCAGCTATGTCAGCGAGTATCAAGGCAGAAACCAAGGCCTTTAGCCCATTTGTGCCCTTAACGGTGTATTTTGCCAAGTACCAGACAATAACTGTGACAGCCAGCAGCCCGCCAGCCAAAAACCATCTATTAAGAACAGCAAACGGCGTGATCAATTTCCAGGTATCATAAACTACGGTCTGGACAGTAAATAGAGCTACGTACAAAAAATGGACACGAGACAGGCGGACAACACTAGGGTGCAACCAGCTAGTAGCAGTTTTTTGAGTCTTTTTCATTATGAATCAAGCTTATGGCTATTCAACCATGAAGCTTCCTAGGATGTCAATTTACTCAGCTTTAGTAGCCGCTGGTGCCGCCGCTTTTGTGGATGACGAAGACGTAGATTAAACCATAGACTACTGCTGCTAGGACTAGGTAAATAACTACCCACTGCCACATTGGGCGCTTGCCGTAGCTGTATTTTGGTTTTTCTGGTGCATTTGGTTCTGGCGTGTCCATCTAAATTCCTTCTTTTATTGATAGTTCTATTATACGCTCGCTTAGGCTATTTGCTGAGCTCGAAATAAGTCACCGTAACCGGCAGCCCAGGAATAAATTTAAGATGTACTTTTCCCAAAAAGTGGTTGCTATCTGTTTGAACCAATTCGTCAACAATAAACTTTAGCCACCATGGATTACCCGGCTGGTTGTAGTCAATTTTCAAAACGTCAAGCTTATGATCTTTCAGCCCTTTGCCAGTGTAGGTTTTAAAAACATACCTATCCCCGCTTTTGAAGCGGTTTATGCCGCTTTGATGCTGGCCGTCAAAAACCTTGCCCTGCCAGGTAGTACCTGGTTTATTGCCCTCATAAAATCCGTCCAGGTTACTGGGCGGCAGCTTGCCGGCCAGGAAACGAGCGTTGTTTGGGCTATGGCTGGCCCGATAATTGAAGACCATGGCCAAGATGATGCTAATAGCTACCAGGACAAGGAAAGCTACACCAAACCCTATAAAAACAACTTTTGGCATGGACATAAGCCTATTATGGCACACTAGGCTAGTTAAGAAGATATGCAGATGGCCAAAAGCCTTTTTGAAGGCGTCATTGGATAGCCAAATCAGGCTCCATATATTAGAATCATTAACAGTATGGAACAGCCTGCAGCTACAAAAAGAATAGTCATAGTCGAAGACAATGTCAGCCTGGCTGATGTTTACAAGACAAGGCTTGAGTTGCTTGGCTATACCTGTTTTGTGGCCTATGAGGGTAGAAATGCACTTTATATAATCCAAAAAGAGATGCCGGATCTAGTTCTCTTGGATCTGATGGTACCGCAGGTGGCTGGCGACCAAATCTTAAAGACTATGCGAACAAGCGCTTGGGGTAAAGATATCCCTGTGTTAATCATTTCAAACTTAAATGAATCTGACGCTCCGGCTGGTTTGCGTGATCTGGGAATCGTAAGTTACGTAGTAAAAGCCAATCTATCAAACGACGATCTAGACCGCATGGTCAGAGACATACTAAAACCTGCTGATCACACAGAAGATACCGCAGAAGAAAATAAAGTTTCTTAAGAATCTTTCTGGCTGGGGATGAGGTGTTCGAGCTACTTAATGAGTTGTTAATTGGTCTCCATATGTTTGATTGACCAAATATCTCGTTTATGCTATTATTAGCCTAATTGTTTTGATGAATCCGGGCTAGTTTAGTATATTTCTCGATTTCATTACACAATCAATCGACAAATAACTAATCAAAGGATTTACATCTAATGTATAGCCAATCTAGGCGTCATGCCGGACGTTCGGTATATAATTCTAAAAATCACCAGCCAAGGCGTCCTGCTCACGGGCAACAAACTATCGACCCAAGTCGTTTTATTAAGCCTGCTCAAACACCTGTTGACGAGGTCTTATTTGTGCCACAGAATCGTTTTCAAGACTTCGCCATCAATGATTTATTAAAAACGAATATCATTACCAAGGGCTATGTGCAGCCTTCGCCCATCCAGGACCAAGCAATACCTTTAGGCTTAGCCGGTAAGGACATTGTTGGTATTGCTAACACCGGTACTGGCAAAACCGCTGCTTTTGCTATCCCAATCCTAAACCAGCTTATTAACGACAAGTTGTCTAAAGTTTTGATTATCGCTCCGGCTCGTGAGCTAGCGCAGCAGATTGAAGTTGAATGTCGTAGCTTTGCCCAAGGCAGCGGACTCAAAGGCGCGGTTGTAATTGGTGGCACTTCTATGTCTGCGCAGATCCGTGATTTACGTGCCAACCCAAGCGTAGTTATTGGTACACCGGGACGTTTAAAGGATCATATTGAACGAGGCACTTTAAACTTGTCCAATTTCAACATTGTTGTCTTGGATGAAGTCGATCGCATGGTCGACATGGGTTTTATCAATGATATTCGGCTAATATTGGGGCGAGTTAACAGCCAGCGCCAATCTTACTTCTTCTCAGCCACGCTTGATCCCAAGCTAAAAGGTTTGGTTGAAGCATTTTTGAATGATCCCGTAACCATATCTGTCAAAACTGGTGAAACTAGTGATAACGTCCATCAAGATGTGCTGCGTTACACAACTACTCATGACAAGATTGATAAACTTCAAGACACCTTGATTCATACAGACACCCAAAAAGCACTCATTTTTGATGCTACTCAGCGCGGTGTTGAGCGGCTTAACAAGGAGCTTCAAGCCCGTGGCTTTAAGGTTGACGCTATCCACGGCGGCAAAAGCCAAGGCCAGCGCCAACGTGCTCTGGCTCGCTTCAGGCAGAATGAAATTAACATTCTAGTGGCAACCGACGTAGCTGCCCGCGGGATTGACATTGTTGATATCACCCACGTCATCAATTACAACGTACCTAAAACCTACGATGATTATATCCACCGTATTGGTCGAGCCGGTAGAGCCGGACGAGCCGGTAAAGCTCTAACTTTTGTAAGTAATTGATAAAGATTTCAGCAATGGCAATCGTCCAAGACCCTAGCAAAATCCGAAACATCGCTATCATAGCGCATGTTGATCATGGCAAGACAACTTTGGTTGATGGTCTATTGAAACAGTCACAAACTTTCCGGGACAACCAGTCCGAAATGACTCAAGAGTTGATCATGGACAGTGGCGACCAGGAACGCGAACGCGGCATTACCATTACCGCCAAAATAACCGCTGTTCAACACTCTGATTATCGTATGAACATTATCGATACGCCGGGACACGCCGATTTCTCTGGCGAGGTAGAGCGTACTCTCAATATGGCGGATGGCTGCCTGCTAATTGTTGACGCTCAAGAAGGCCCAATGCCCCAGACCAAATTTGTACTTGGCAAGGCTTTGGCCGGTGGACTAAAACCAATCGTAATTATTAACAAAATAGATAAGCCGGCAAGCCGCATAAAAGAAGTCGAAGATGAGCTAGCCGATCTTTTCCTGGAATTAGCTGTGCATGAAGACCAGCTGCACTACCCTATCTATGCGATTAGCCGCGAGGGTAAAGCCTGGCAGGAACCTCCAACTAATCCAGACGAACCGGCTGATTTAGAAGTAATCTTCAATGCCATAATTGAGCATATTCCCGCCCCCCTAGTTGAGTCTGATAAACCTTTTCAAATGCAAGTTTCGTCATTAGCGTGGGATAGTTTCAAGGGCAAGTACGCGGTGGGGCGGATCCGTCGCGGACAAGTCAAAGCTGGAGACAATATCGTCTTGTGCAAAAAAGATGGTAGCCAATTCAAAGCAAAAATAGAT
>DATIIF010000040.1:0-30233 GCA_035479935.1 Patescibacteria group bacterium | reverse complement strand
TTAGAATTAGCAGCATTAAGCCAACTACCAGTGAAATAACAGGATTATTGGCCAGCCAACTAACTTTATCAATTAGGTGTTCCATGCCATACAAAGTTGTAACTACTCCGAAGGTTGCCAGCAGCGTAAATAAAAGCGGGAATCTTTGAAAAGCATTCTGTCGCCCATGCGCTAATCTGTCCATCACCGGGTTGTGAGTGGCGATATCTTTAACTCTCTTGGGTGCTCCCCATATCCTCATAGCTAGATTATACCTCCAGACTCGTGCGGTCATTGACGAAATTGCCGAAGAATTATACATTTAGCCTAAGCTTAAATAATAAACAGAAAGAAAAACATGGCTAAATCTAAACAGCCAAATAAAGTTACAACTGCAACTAAATTTAATAAAAAATCTTTACTACTTTTTGGAGCAGCTTTTGCCGTTATAGGGGTGTGGCTGATATTCAAATCCAGCGCGGCGACAATAGACAAGATGATAATTCTAGACTATGGCTCGGTTGCTGGTATAGGCACTGACCCTAAGGTAACCAACAATCCGGATATCGATGGCATTCCGTTTGTCAGCAACAACCCCCAGATTAATCAACCGCCAATAGTCACGTATGTGGAGCCTGGCGGGCAAGCTCTTTACTTAACTGGTGGCAAGCTTGGTACTCCTAAGCAAACCTGCTTCATAGTTAAAGTCCCCGCACAGGGCAAAATCAGCGTGCCTACGACAGTTAACTTTGTAGCTGGAACCAACAGCAAAAAACTGACATTATCGCCTGACGATAGTGCACCTGCACGCTATACACCTGTTTGTTTGATGGGTAAAGGCACAGGCGATACCACTGTTAGTGTTTTAAGTGGCTATCTGGTAAACATATACCAAGTTCAGATCTATTACTAAAAGCTAATCGCGCTTGAGCATTACGGCAAAGGCTTCGGCGGGAATGTCGACTTTACCGAAGCGCTTCATGCGCTCTTTGCCCTTCTTTTGCTTGGCAAGCTGTTTCTTTTTGCGCGACACATCACCGCCATACAAACCGGTAGTGACGTCTTTACGGTAGGCGCTGATGTCTTCTCGAGCAATGAATTTACCGCCAATGGCCGCCTGAAGAGCCACTTTGAACTGCTGACGCGGGATGACATCTTTAAGTTTTTCTACGGTGCTCCGTCCAATCCGCTCAGCCTCGCTGCGATGGACAATAATACTTAACGCATCAACCTTTTCCCCAGCCACGTAAATATCAAGTCTTACTAATGCTTCGACTCTATAGTTATCAAGCTCGTAATTAAACGATCCGTAGCCGCTCGTGACGCTTTTTAGCTGGTCGTAAAAATCGGTGATCAAATTAGCTAGTGGCGCTTCAAAGTCTATGACTGCCAGTTGGGCATCAACGTAATTTAAATTTTTCTGCATACCGCGGGCAGCAACAATTAGCTGCAAAACTGCACCGACATAAGAAGTTGGGCAAACAATTTCGCCTTTTATCCATGGTTCGCGGATTTCGGCCACCAAAGTCATATCGGGCAGTTCGGACGCCGATTTAATATCCAACTGCTCGCCGTTTGTCAGCTCAATTTCGTAGTCGGTAGAGGGATTTGTGACAATCAGGTCAAGATCGTATTCGCGTTCCAGCCGTTCACGCACAATATCCATGTGCAGCAAACCCAAAAAGCCCAGCCGCAGGCCAAAACCCAGAACCGGTGAGTTTTCGGTCGTGTATTGTAAAGACGAGTCGCTGAGGCTGAGTTTTTCCACTGCCTCTTTCAAATCTTGATATTGTTCGTTGCTGGTCGGGAAAAAGCCGGCATAGACAAACGGATGTATATCCTTATAACCGGGCAACGGCCCTTTTGCTGGACTGCTGGCCAGCGTTACGGTATCACCTACCCGGCCGGAATGGGCACTCTTTAAGTTTGTGACAATATAGCCGATTTCGCCTGCTCTCAGCTCACCAGCCGGCGCCAGATCGGGATTTAAAGATCCGACTTCCAGCGCTTGGCCTTCGGCATTCGTCGCCATCATTTTTAGACCAACACTTTTAGCAATTCGGCCGTCTACTACCCGAATATACAAGATCACTCCGCGGTAATCGTCATAATAACTATCGAAGATTAAAGCTCGAGTTTCAATTTGAGCTTTGCCTGAAGGCGGTGGAACATCTGATACGACACGCTCTAAGACTTTTTCTACACCTTCGCCGGTTTTGGCGCTGGTTAGAAGTATCTCTTCTTCGCTGCAACCCAGCAAACTTATGACTTCGGCTTTAACCCGGTCAACGTTGGCCGCTGGTAGATCGATCTTATTAAGTACCGGGATAATTTTAAGATTGGCTGCCAGAGCTAAATATATGTTCGAGAGTGTCTGGGCCTGAACACCTTGCGTGGCGTCAACTACTAAAATTGCACCCTCAACCGCCTGGAGCGAGCGGCTGACTTCATAGCTAAAGTCCACATGGCCTGGAGTATCTATAAGATTGAGCTCATAATCTTTGTACTTCATACGTACGGGAGCAAGTTTGATGGTAATTCCCCGCTCCTGCTCCAGTTCCATACGATCGAGCATTTGCTCCTTCATCTGACGCTTTTCCACTGTACCCGTCAATTCCAGAAGCCGATCAGCTAAGGTGCTCTTGCCGTGATCAATATGAGCAATAATACAAAAATTCCTTATATGTCCCTGATCCATGTCTTTGTGATTATACAGGGGCGATTAAAGGTTTTCTATTTCCGAGACTATATCTACGATTTTAATTTGTTCTGGTTTGGTTGTATTAACTTCAATAAATTTCCCTTTTTTCAAAGGAGCATATATTTTATTTAGCTCATCTTCTTCCGTATCCAGTGTATTTTCAGTATGAATTGGGTGTCTCTGGGCACTTATTATTCGCTCATGCTCTCTTTTTCGTCTAATATCAGGCCTACAAACACAGTAAATTTCCAATACCAGTGGTTCGTATTTGGATGTAATCTTTTTTAGGTCTGGTGTCGCGTACTCTTCAATAAAAGCGTTTTCAATCATTAACGATCTACCCTCAGACAAAAATCTGTCAGTTAATGTCCAAAGGGATTCAGCAGCAACAGAACCTATGATTTTTGAGCTTTTTTTGTCCAAGAGCCCAAGAGCATCAGCTAATGATTCTTTCATGGAATCCTTAGTTACTAAAGGCAGCTGGACTATAGATGCTACTTGCCTTGAGAGAGTGCTTTTACCCGTAGCCGGCAAACCGTTAAAAATAATTAGCTTGGATCTCATTAAACCAGATTATAACAGAGGTAGCTATTGAATCCGCACAGGTTTGAGCATAACTTGGCGTAATTTGGCAATTACCGGCTTGACTTCATCAAGCCCATAAAGCGCCGAAATTGCTATATGCACCGCGAACGTCGGTACGACTATTAGAAATAGCTTAGTACCTAGAGTTATAAAACCGCGGTCGCTACTCTGCAGCTGAAAAATATGAACCAGAGTATAGGTTGTCATAACCGTAAATCCGGTAACTGACAGGCTGCGCGCTACACCGCCCCAAAATTCACCATCGAACAGCTTATGGTCACGCCAGAGCATTATAGTGACCAGAATAAATACTTCAACAGCGGCCACAACAGACTGGGCTATGGCCAAGCCGGCGATTCCGTAGCCACCTAAATCTATCGGCTTGGCCAGCTTGAAAGCCAGCACGATGTTAAGCGCAATAGTAAAGAGCGAAACAAATAGCGGTGTTCTGGTGTCTTTTTGGGCATAAAAATAGCGCGAAATTATAGCGTACAGAGTACGAAATATGATGGCGCCAACTAAAAATTCCAAAATCAAAGCGATATCGGGTGCAATATTCTTATAAATTAAGCGGGCAAAATAGGCGCGGGCAAAGAATGTAATAACCGCCACCGGTAGAATGATCCAGATCATAACCCTGAGTATCTGCAGAAAGTCCCGGCGGAAAAGATCGGGACGGCCTTGCGCCAAGCGCTCATTGAGCCGCGGAAAGGCGGCCGTAGCAATGGTAGTGCCAATCAACAGAATGGGGACTAAATGCAGAGTATAGGCGTTCTCGTAGAAAGTAATACGGCCAGTACCCAGCACGCTGGCGCGGTTGGTTTCGACTATTGAGTTGATAGAGTCGATACCTTGGTCGATTGAACGCGCTGGTAGATTGCGCAGTATCCGCCGAAAATCAGCGCTGCGCATATTGATAATAGGTTGATATTTGAAGTTCATACCCTTCAGGCCCAAGCAAACGATTAGAAGTTGCAAGGCAGCTCCAGCCAGCGCACCATATGCCAAGCCAGTTAAACCTAAGTTATTTTTAAAAATGTACACACTGGTAATAATGCAGACGTTGTAGATGATCGGGCCCAGAGCGTAGAAAAAGAATCGGCCGAAAGTTTGTTGTAAAGATGTCAGGACGCCCGAGATTGTAAATAGCAGCGGGTTTAGGGCGATAATGCGCATGATCATCACAGCATCATGGGTTTGCTGCGGACCTAAATTGTGACCAACGACCAAGCGTAGCAGGGGTTCAGTAAAGACCAGCATAATCACGCCAACAGCTACCATCAAGATTCCCAGTAGATTGAGTAATCCAGATGTTATCTGCCAAACTGCACGCTTATCACCGTGTTCTAACTTATCGGCCAAAAACGGCATAAAGGCTACACCTAGTGCACCAGCTGCAATGGTATAGAAAAAGAAGTCTGGAATCTTAAAAGCAGCAAAGTAGGCGTCGGTAGTTATGTGCCCCGGGCTGTTAAAATTACCATTAATCACCTGAGTGCGCATAAAGCCTAACAGCTGCCCAATCAGCGCTGTGCCAATTAATAAAGCGGCAGCGTTTGGTAGCGAGATACGCTGATTAGCGCGCGTTAGCCATCGATTCATACCCACGACCTCCGCAGAGCACTCAAATGCGGAGACATAGACAATAGATCGAAGAGTTCGTTCATCTGCCCTAAATTATAAACTAGGGGTTAGGGTTTAGCGGAATAAAAAGTGAAATTGGGTCTGCGCAAAAATACTTAACACGTTAAGTATTTTCTACTCCCAGCGAAAGACACGAAACGCTATGGCATAAATAATCACAGCCCAAATAGCTATCAGGCCGAGTTGTGGACCAATATCTGTCAGGTGCTTCCCTTCTGTGGCAATCATCCTGATACCATCAATAATTGGTGTTAGCGGCAGAAAAGCAGTGACATGCTGCAGCCACTCAGGCATCGCATAGCGCGGGAAGAAAGTACCTGACAAAAACAACATCGGGAAAACCACGATGTTAGCCAGCGGTGCCGCCTGGTTCTCGTTCTTGGCCCAGCCGCCGATAGCCAACCCAATACCAAAGATGGTCAGTATGCCAAGAACTATAAATACTGCCAGCTCAAAATAGTTGCCGATTATTTTAAAGTGGAACAAAGGCGAAGACGCCACAGCAATCATTATGGCAATAGAGAAAAGTCCAATAACCGCATTACTCAACACGCTAGAAACGAAGAATTGCCAGACGCGCAGAGGTGTTATGTGTAGCCGCCGCAACACTCCTTGCCTTTTCATCAGTGGGAAGTAATTTACGGGGCCAAAAACTCCCAACCCGATAATCGCGAAACCAATCAAACCTGACACCGTATAGTCCAGCTTGGATAGCCCCTGGGCGTTAGTTGATTTGCTGGCGACGCTGAACGGCGTCTGAATTTTCACCAGGCTGGAGTTTATGCCCTCGAATTGCCCCTGGAGTACGGTTTTTAGTGTTTGGGCAGCTTGAGCACTGTTCTCGTCATAATAAATCACTGCTTGGCCGGAAGGATAGGAGTTGTTTTTGACCTCTCCAAAACCTGAGGGCAGTACTATTGCGGCATCAATTTCACTGCGGCTCATCTTTTGCTTGGCTTGATCCAGTGTGGTGCTATCGTTCACCTTGAACGTCTTACTGTTTTTAGTGTCGGAGGCAAATTTCTGGGCGAACTGGCTATGGCTCTGGTTGATCAGGGCGATATGGAATGACACATTATTATCTTTGCTGAAACTACCAAACACGACAAGGAAAATCAGTGGGAAAAGCACAGTGAAGAAAATCGCCACTTTGTCCCGGAAATAGCGCCTGATGCTGATTTTGGCGAATACCGCTACCGTATAAAGCCACTTTGGCATAATTAACCTCTTAACTCCTTGCCCGTTAGATCAATGAATACGTCCTCCAAGTCGGCCTGCTCGACACGCCGCTCCTTTTTGAAGCCCTTTGCAAGTAGCTGTCTGATCAGATTCTTTGGTGAGTCCATAGCAACAATCGTGCCCTCATCCATGATCGCCACTCGTTCGCACAGCATCTCCGCTTCTTCCATGTAATGAGTAGTCAATATGACTGTGACGCCTTTAGCTTTTACCGTTTGGATTAGCTCCCATAAACGGCGGCGGGCTTGCGGATCGAGCCCGGTAGTCGGCTCGTCTAAGAAAAATACCTTGGGGCTATGGACCAGAGCTGCTGCAATGCTGAAGCGCTGCTTTTGCCCGCCGGATAGGTTTTCAATATAGTTGCCGGCCTGGCTTTCTAAGTTAACATCTCTTAATAATTTGAGTGGGTCGATGTGCTCGCCGTAGGCGGCAGCTTGCTGCTCTAAAAGTTCGGTAAGTTTGACTTTGTCCATGAAAGCCGTTGACTGGGTTTGCACACCGATCATATATTTAATTTTTTGCGGATTTTCCGATACATTGACGCCGTCGATGGTAACGATGCCTTTATCTATCGGGCGCAGCGTTTCTATCATCTCGAGCGTAGTGGTTTTACCAGCGCCATTTGGGCCTAAAATGCCAAATGTCTCGCCAGCCTTTACCTCAAAACTGATTCCCTTAACAACTTCTTTGCCGTTGTAGGATTTATGCAGATCATCAACTTTAACAATCGATTTGGACATTCAAATATTATTCTAACAAAAACACCCGCCGGTAGCGGGTGTTCTATCGAACCGAGCTTTAAATTATTTGTCTTTGCGCTTTAGTGTTAGGAACCCGTTACGTGGGTTTTCTTCTACTTTTCGATCATCAGGCAACTCTGTACCTGTTTCTGGACGGTCGTCCTTACTAAAGTAGTAAATAGTTTGTTTCTTACCGCCACGCAATGTGACATCTTTAGAGTTTAAGTAGTATGTAACACCTTTGCTGTTTGTATGCTTATAAGCCATTGCTTATCCCTCTCTCCGTTAATTACTAATGGTACTCCTAAAATACTCTGAGGTGTTTACTCTTGTCAACCCTAGACTTTGACATTAAAGTCTAGATTTATTTAAGTCGGGCTTGCCCTTTAAAACGCTTATGCGTTATTATAATGGGGTATTTTAAATAAAAGAGGTATATCAACAGATGGCATTTTTGTCTCGTGGTGGGGCCAGTAACGCCTCCCAACCCCTAAACACAATGGGGCCAGCACACTCAGGTCGAAGAAAACACATTGATTGGGCAACTAGAACAGTCAGGTTGGAGCTATTTACGCTGCTTGTAGGCACTGCCTTGCTTCTTGCCGCCGTATCACTTTACCTGGGATTCAGTAACAACAACGCAAGCTCTGAGTTCGATAGAGTTAGTCAAAGTAAATACCAGGCACTTTTCCTAAATGGCGGAGTTACTAGCGGTTCGGTGCTCTACTCTACCTACTTCGGTCATATCGTTAAGATGACCGACAAATACGTTGTGTTAGACAACATCTACTACTTAACTACTGATCAGTCATCACAAAATGGTCAATCTAACCCGCAACTTACCAAACTAGGCTGTCAACAATTGCACTCGCCATATGACGAAATGGTGATCAATCGCAATCAAGTAGCCTTCTGGGAGAACCTGAAAGACAACGGTAAAGTCGTACAGGCTATCCAGCAATACATCAAACAGAATCCAAATGGTCCTAACTGTAGTGCAACAACAAACCAAACACAGTCAAACACCAATACCCAAGCTACACCTAGCTCGACTCAAAACAACACTGCAAGATAAATTAACTTAGGACTGTCCAAGAAGACCCACGCGCTCGAAAGGGCCGTGGGTCTTAAAGTTGTTGGTGCCTTAGTTGAGCGCCCAATATCTTATCGAATGCCAGTTTGACTATAAAAGCCAAGAAGAAAATAGCTGTAAAGATCAGGCTCCAGCCGGCTAGATCCGGGCTCCAAGAGGGGCTGATAAAATCGAATTCGTATAGAACTTTTGGCACCTCTGGTGCTACTTTACCGCCATGGCTTAATATATAATCCTGCACGCAAGATATACGCCCGCGTCCGGATATCGACTCACTGGCCGGAATTTTTGCTTGGCAATAATTTTCAGCTTCGGTGTAAAGGCCAGCGTTGCTGGATTGTTGCTGAGCTGTCGATGCCAATCTGGCATAAGTATAGGGAAGCTGGATAGGCGGTTTAATCCCGTTAGTACCGCTTGATAAATTGGTATTCATGTGAGCATAAACGTAAGCTCGCAGACTGTTTAGTGCAGTGTTTACATCGCCGTTGTTTTTATCGGCTTGGTAAACTGCATCACGCAGTTTAACCATATGCAAATTATTCTGGCGCAGCGCATGGATTGATATTAAAGCACTCGTAATAAACAAAATTAAAAAAACGTACCTGGGTACATATTTAATAAATGACAATATGAATGATGATCTTTTCATAGCATTAGCTCTTTCTATCTTGTCACGCCAGCCCCTACCCGTCAAAACTCCATTGTCATTAAACTTACTAGACCCCGTGTCCTGTGTCCTATACCCTATATTTATGCATGTCTATTTTTCGGGCGTAGGTGGGGCAGCTATTAGCGCCTTGGCGGTAATTGCTAAAGAAGCGGGGTATGAAGTCAGTGGATCTGATGGGAGGGATAGCCAATATCTGGCGTACCTGAGAAAACAGGGTATTGAAGATACGCATGTAGGCCTCACGCGTGAACAAATAGCTGCCGTGCATGCTCGCAAACCAATCGATTGGTTTGTGTACGGTTCGGCGCAGCCGTTAGATTTCCCAGATAATCCAGAATTTACCTTTTGCAAAGAAAATAACATTAAAATGACCAAGCGTGATGAACTGTTAAATGAGATTCTGTCGCAAAAAGAACTTAAGCTAATCGCTGTTGCCGGCACACATGGCAAAACCACCACTACAGCAATGGTTGTCTGGTTATTTAAGCAGTTAAAGATTCCTACCAGCTACAGCGTCGGTGCCAAAATCAGTTTTGGTGACATGGGTCAATTTGACCCTAAGAGTGAATACTTTGTTTATGAGGCCGACGAATTCGACCGAAACTTTTTAGCCTTTAAGCCTCGTTTGTCGATTGTCAGTGGTGTGGCTTGGGATCATCATGAAATTTTTCCAACCGAAAAAGATTACTTTGACGCCTTTAGACTTTTTGTTGCTCAAAGCCAGGAAGTAGTACTTTGGCACAACGACGCTGAAAAGCTTGACTTGTTAAGTAAATCGACGCCTGGTCTTTTTATAGAGTCAGAAAATACAACTTTTATTGATGACATTAAGCTAATTGGCCGCTATAACCGCTTCGATGGGTGGCTGGCAATCAGAGCTGCTGCACACCTGACCCAAAAGCCCCCTAACGAGCTGATTAAACTCATGAACGACTTCCCCGGCGTTAGTCGCCGCTTTGAGAAACTAACCGAAAATCTATACACCGATTACGCCCACACCCCGGATAAGATCCGAGGTGTTATGAGTGTTGCTTTGGAAACCGCCCAAAAAACCGGGCAAAAAATAATTATTATTTATGAACCGCTTACCAATCGCCGAATGCACTACATGAAAGAACAACACCAGGACGTTTTTGACGGTGTCGACGCACTTTATTGGGTGCCCAGTTATTTGGCTCGTGAAGATCCCAACCAGCCAGTTCTTAGTCCAGCTGATTTAATAAAGTTTCTTGATACGCCAGCGGAAGCAGTTGCTCGCCCGGCAGAGCTTAATGAAAAGCTAAAGACCATCGTAAAAAAACATTTGAAAAATGGCGATTTAGTTATAGGTCTGAGCGGCGGCGGTGGCAAAAGTCTAGATGAGTGGTTGCGCCAGGAATTTAATGACTAAATCTCGATTGGCTGGGCGTTTTCGAGTCCGATAAATTCTATACTGTGCGGCTCCAGCAAGTTCTTGCACATGGAGTAGCGAGCCTCGCGGGCGGCTTTATGCCATTCCCAGTCGTGAACTGGTATCACGGTCTTGGGCTTTAGTTCAACTACAGTTTTTAGCGCATCCCTTAAGCTGGCCCATGGCCCAGTCAGCGGTAGAGCCAAGACTTCGCACGTGTGCTTAAAGGCAAATGAGTCGCCGGGATGGGTAAGTTTATCCTGAATATGAACACCGATATTTAAAACGTTCGGCACGTTAAGGGGCAACGGCTCATGTACTGCTTCAAAAACTACTACGTTCTCATCACTGCCCCCCTGAATGGGATTTGGCAATTTGAGCTTTGAAATTTTTTCGGCTAAATCATTGTTGGTAATAATAGTGGCTCTGGGAAAACGATGGCTCAGTTTCTTAAGACCCTGTTCATGATAGTGATCAGGGTGTTCGTGAGTAATAACAATAGAGTTAAGACTGGGCAGTTCATTAATATTCAACAGATGACTATCCCAAGTAAAATTACCGGGATCAAAAAGCACATTAATTTCTGAAGTCTCTACCAGTAAGCACGAATGGACAAATTTGGTAATTTTCATATTTCTAGAAAATCCTACTAACCGTTTTTAAAGACCATCAGAGCTGAGGCGGAAAGGATCAAGGCGATCAAGCAAGCAATAGCTGTCGCGGTGATTGGCGGGGTACCATTATGAGCTCGGTCTAGCTGGACCTTTTTGATAGCGGCTTTTTTGCGAACGCCGCCCAGGTGCTCGAACCGCGTCTCTAGTGAATTTCCAGCTTGTTTAACCGAGCTATTAACATCATGAAGGATTTTATCTAAATCTTTGTCTTCACTACTTCGAGTCTGTGCTAGAAATTCAGTGTTTTGTGGCTGGGGTTTGGCTTTCGATTTTGGATCATCAGGATCTTTAACTGCTATACCATGTACGATTTCTACATTGAGCGCGTTGGCTATAGGTGGCTGAGACTGGACAGAAGTCGGCGGAGCTGTAGATTGCACCACACCATTCACCAGCGACTGGTTGTTTCCTGGCGCTACTTGCGACAAAGGATTCACTAAGGCTTCTCTTTCTTTGATTTTCCGGCAGGCTTTTATATTTTTTCTGTAAACTACCAATATTTTAACACAAGGCTAATAGTTCTCTTTACAATTTGTTTTAATGTAAATATGGCATCGGCAAGAGAACTAGCAAAAGCTGAGGTATACCTCGCTAGAAAGGATAAGCATCTGGCGCCGATTATCAAAAAATACGGCCCTTGTTCGCTGGAAACGCACAAAAATTATTATGGCCGGCTAGTCAGAAGTATCGTAGGACAGCAACTTAGCGTAAAGGCGGCTGCCAGTATTTGGCAAAGGGTTTTGGCGCTGTTTGATGGCGAGCTGCCATCGCCCGAAAAGCTTTTAAAAGCTGATCCGGAAAAACTGCGGGCCTGCGGTATCAGCTACCCGAAAATCGGCTATATGAAAGATCTGGCTCAACATATCATAGACGGGCGGTTAGACCTGGAGCATATTTCTAACATGCCCAACGACCAATTAATCGAGCAACTAACCGCCGTAAAAGGCATTGGCGAATGGAGCGCCCACATGTTTATGATTTTTACACTTGGCAGATTGGACGTGCTGCCGGTTGGCGATCTGGGTATTCGAAAAGCGATGATGCGGCTCTACGGTTTGCCCGAGATGCCTGATCCGGCAATGTGTATTACTATAGCCAACAAACACGGCTGGCACCCGTACGAATCTGTCGCCGCCTGGTATCTTTGGCAAAGCCTGGACAACTCACCAAATTAAATTACTTAACTTGTTAAGTAATTTTCTAGTCACCTGCGAACGTCTTACTTGACAGCACATGCGAGAAAACAGATAGAGTTCGGACTGGCTGGACGAATGATATCCAGTTTTCGAGCGTGCTGGAAAGTAAGGAGGTGAGCGGGTTTAACGATTATCGCCACTACCGCCTAATTTGTCGCGCTGCAATCTGCTATTAAGTTTTCCGACATTCATCTGGGCAACTTCTTCTAAGCTAGAGCCCAGTAACTTTGCCATAATCGTCACATACCACAATATATCGCCTAATTCCTTGATTATCGCTTCTTTATCTAGGCTGGCTAAATCAGAATCACTATCGCGAATCCATTTCTTAATTTTGTCGGCTACTTCACCCGCCTCACCATTAAGACCTAAGGTGACATATGTCAAATCGTTCGCTGAATCAAGTAGTGTGGATAGAGCTTTTGCCTGATACTCGTCCAGTGTCATAATGCCTCCTTACCACTAATATTCGCCCGGATAGCCGGTTTGCTGGTAATCTGTGATCTTAATAGCCTTGCCACCCTTGGTTCCCATAATATACAGCTCGCTGTTGCTTTTGCTTACCAGCAGGTAGTCATCGCTGAACCAGCCGTATGGGCTATAGTCGCTTAAGCTGGCAATGTTAGAAGAGTTGCTGCCAGTATAATCGCCTACAAATAGGGTATTTTTGCCGTCGCGGTTCTCGGCCCAAAACGTCTGCTTGCCAGATGGTGAAACAAAATACTGCGGATAATTTTGGTAAAATTGGTCGCTGTTGAGATTGATATCTTTTGGCGCTGCTGAGCCAACAGTGTAATCAAAGAATTTATCGCTGGATGGGTCCGTTTGCTGCCAGATATAGATACCCACGGAGCTATGTTGAGCATATTGAACGTTATCGTTGGCATCGTAGTTTGCTAAAACTTTGTGGCCTTGGCCGTTAGCCGAAATTGTAGCCAGCGTATCCTGCTTGCCATCGATTAAACCGCTCGGTGAGGTGGTGCCGTAGACCTGAGTCCAATTTTTACCATAGATTATGTTATTGCCAGATATTGTAACCAATGCGTAAAACTCATAGGCCGAAGCGCTGCTATCCCCGGTTGCCGCACTTTGATCCAAAAGTGTGGTTTTACCGCTGCTGGCATCGTAACTTTTAAGTCTATCCTTACCAGATTGCCAAGTTTGAACGTCATTGCGGCTTACAAAATAGATCAAGTTGTCACCGGCCCATCCCTTAAGTGTAAAGATAGCGTTGCCGCTGTCCACGCTCAACAACTTATCGTCAGCTGTCGCCAATATGTAGAGTTGCGGTGTCGGGTCCGTGGCGCTGCGTTGGGCAACAAAAGCCACGTACTTCCAGTCTGTCGACGGCAGGAGCTTGGTGTCATAATCATGCTCATTACCGGTACCGGCGACTACAACTTCGGCTCCAGAACCGTCCAGGTTAGCTTTCATCAGATCGAGCTTACCGGTGCGCTTACTTATAAAGTACACCTTACCCGTAGGCGTCAGCATAAAGTCGTTTTCTAATACTTTGGAGTCACCGACTTTGACTGTTACTGATGAATCGTTGTAGCCGTCCATGCTCAATGTGGCTTTTTGGGTGCTTTCATCGGGTGGTACTACCACTATAGCCGTGCCATTTTTATCAGTCTTGGCTGTGGTGTCGGCTATTTTAATGTCAACATCGCTCAAAACTTTTTGGTTTATCAGGTCTTTTACAACAATCTTGACTTGCCGGCCGGTAGCGGTTAAACCAATGGCTGGCGTAGATTTCTGACTTAATATTGGCACCAGCACATCTGCTCGCCGATCTTGATAATATTTTTTACTGACCGAAACAGCATGATGGCCACTGCTTAGATGTAGGGCCGCACGACCATTCCCGTCCGTTTGCGAGTTTTCGGAGCCAATGCTAATGGTAGCGCCGCTAACCGGGGTGCGGCTAGTGGCATCCATAACTTCGATAGTGAAGTTTTTCTTAATAACCAAACCGGCCACTTTATATCGAGTCCAGGGTACAAGGACTAAAAGTATTACCAGCAAGAGGATCGTGGCCGGAATCGACCATTTTTTATTGGAGCCGTACCAGTCTTTAAATCGCTGCCAATGAGCGGCGCTAATGGGAATTCTTCTAGCTGACTTTACATCTGCAGTTGGCTTAGATTCGGAATCCACTACTCGAGTTTCGGATGCTTGGTTTTTTTGTTCGTCGTCCATAGGGTTACCGTTAAACTATAGGGATTTGGTCACTTTTTGCCAACTCATATCTTCTACGTAATGCTAAAAGATTGCAGCATGGCCTTAAGTGGCTGTGAAAAGTTCTGGTCATCCCAATTGTCGGTACTAACACTAAGTGCCGTCATGCTGCCTGAACAGGTACTGTCGGTACATTTGGCAAAAGTTAGGCTAATAATGGGCTCGATTTTTTGGATGTCGACTTTGGGTATGGCTTGAGCTTTCTTGTAGCCGCTATCGCCGGTTATATAAATACCGTCGAAGCCGCGCGTCGAGCTAGCATACATCAGAAAACTCAGATAGGTATTAGCTCGCTGAGTTTGAGTTGGCTTAGTGTAAGCTACTTTTTCGGAATCGAGTGCGGCAATCGCATTGCCGGTATCAAATTCTGACAATTTTTGAGTCTTGTCACGAATATTCAGACTTATTCTGACATTCACAGTTTGCCCATCTGAGTCTTTCACGCTGACAGCCGGTGAACGCACTGTAAGCTGACCATTACCGGAATCAGTCACTGTCCAGTCGGCCGGATAATCAAAACCTAGATTGAAGTTAGTCGAGTCGTGATGTTTAGTGGCAGATGTAATTTTGGTACCAGCATCGACAGAATTGGTTTGGCTGGCTTGCGAAGACTGCGTAGGTGTTTTGGTCGATTTATGATTTTTGGCGAACCAATATCCGCCTGCGCCGAGCACCGCAATCACTATTAAAATCGCTAGGCCAATTCCCAGCTTACGCCAGATTGGACTTCGTTCTTTTTGCGGTGGACTATATTTAGCATAATCGGCGGTTGAACGTGCCGCTTCTTGATAATCCTCATCCTCGCTCTGAGGCGAATTACTCTCCGGACTCTTTCCTTCCCGCTCGTCCATACCCTAGATTATACCCGGTAGTGAGCTTTCGCGACTATCGACTTTGTCGATACTGTATCCATTTTTGTTGGATACCACGAAAGTCTACTACCGGGTTATACGCTGGATTTGGACAATACTTTAGGTTACACTCCGCTTATGCTTAGGAAAAATTCAGACAGTGGTTTTGGTCACTTATTTTTATTTTTGGCGGTAATCGTTATAGTCGCTATCGGTTTTGCTGGTTGGCGGGTTTTTAGTAAAGCCAAAGATAAATCCAATAATTCCACGTCCAAAATCCTAACCAGCAATGCTTCGGCCGATGATAAGGCCATTAAAGCCGGCAGAATGCTCAGTAATAACAACTGCAGCGGCAGTGGCGAAACTACCTTTACGCACCTGCCAATGAATGCTGACGATTTTTCTTTGCTAATCCCCTATGGCCTGACAGTCGGTGGGCACGTGACGCCGATTGACCACCAGTATTTTCAGCCAACAGTTTTTCAATCCGCCAAAGACACGTATCCGGTTTATGCAATGGCCGACGCCAAGATTACTGATGTTGAAGTGCATCCGCCCGAAAATGGTAGCCTGGGCCGAATCCGGCTTGTCTTCAGCGTATCGTGTACCTTCTTTTACTATTACGATTTGGTAACGAGCGTACAGCCGGGAATAGACAAGGATCATTTACCGATCAGCGTCAAAGCCGGCCAGCTGATCGGCCACATTGGCGGCCAAACGCTCGACTTTGCAGTTTGGAACACTAAAAAACCTCTGAGTGGGTTCGTAAACCCAGTCTCTTATGATGGCGAGGCCTGGAAAATATATACCGCCGACCCGTTCCCGTATTACACGCCAGCTCTGCGCCAAATTGTAGAAAGCAAAGATTCGCGTACAGCCGAACCTATCGCAGGGAAGATAGATTACGATATAGATGGAAAACTTATTGGCAACTGGTTCGAGAAAAGCACCGGTGGGTACGGTGGTAATAGCACTAGCCATGACCCTAACTATTTCAAAACTCATCTTTCGTTCGCGCCGGATCTGTACGATCCAAGCTATTTTAGAGTTTCTATTGGCTCACTTTACAATCAAGTTCAGAACCAAAGTGACATGCAGCATGTAACACTTACTAATTCTCCGGATCCCAAAGACGTAGACGTGTCTAGAGGGCTAGTTAAGTATGATCTAGTAGGCTGGGATTATATCAAGAATGGCGGCAGTAGCTGGGATCAGATGGCCGTTGCCAAAGAGGTAAAACTCAAGCCAAAATCGAATGTATTTGGCTGCGGCATTGTGCAGATGACAGCCGCCCGTGAGCTCAAGTTCGAAGTTTTTGTTGGCAAGCAATGCTCCAGTATCTCCAGCTTTGACTCCGCCGCCAAAACCTACACCCGCTAAAGCGGCTGCGCTGCGCCTTATAAGGAACCGCGAAGGGGTTCCTTATCGCTCCGGGCGCGGAATGAATCCGACACTCGGGCTATCTTCCGGAGGAAATACTTGATTAGTTAAGTATTATTAACCGTTGGCTGGGTCTAAGGTTACACAACCTGGCGTGACAAAACTTTCCATATATACTTTTTGACCGTAGTAAGTTTCCCAAGCGCTGTGCAGCGCCGTTATTTTTTTGCCGACATCATCTTTTATAGCTGGATCCAGATACTGGAAAGGGCAAAGGTGTTGAGGATAATTATGGGCAGTGTATAAAATACCGATTTCCAGCAGGCCAAAGCCTGGTGTGATTTGGGAATCTTTTGAACTGACTTCGGCAATAACCTGGCCGCCGGTCACGTTATCTCCCTTTTTGACGATCGGATTGTCTACATGTTCGGTTTCGTAAATGTAGTGGCTGTTAGGAAAGCGCGCCACCCAGACTGTGTAATCATTACTATATAGTTTCTTGACATCGACCACTTGGCCGCTAACCAGTGCGTGGACTTTAGTATGCAGCGGCAAAACAAAAGTTGGCTGGGGGTTCTTTTTAGTTGTGTCTGTAGTACGAGGATCTTGCACGCCAAAATCCTGCCAAATTTGATGCTGGCGACCACTTAAGGTGTGGTCAACATTGGTGAACTCTATGTCGCCGGCGCGATTGGTGGCCGGGTCATAATAATCGAGGTTAAAGCCAATGCTTTTGAGCACTAGAGGCTGATCATTTTGAGCGGAGCTTTTGCCGGGTATTTCTGACTTGTTGCTTTTGCCAGTCTTGTGGACATTCCAGCCCACAAATCCAATAGCCAGAATGATGATCAATATCAACACGGGCAATAAATGGAACCCTTTTTGGTTCTTAACCATAAGCCAATTGTACTCTCAAACCATAGTACAAAAAATGCTTGACTTGTTAAGTATTTAGAGAGTGTTTTATACTCTCCACGTATTTTGGGTCGCTGACGTCATGACCGACATCTTCTACTACAACTAACCTGCTGTTTTTAATCCGTTTGTGTGCTTCGCTGGAACGCTCATCCATATCACTGTACTTATCTATTTCTTTTCTGCCGATGAATATTATTGTCGGGCAGTTTATCTTTACAGCTAAATCGTTCATTGAAAAGGTCTTAAAATTTTCTGTTTTTCTCTTGCCGGCCCACTTAGCGTAATCTTTCGGCAGAGGAAAATCTTCTTTAAAGTAAGGTGATAAAGAAAAAAGCAAAAGCTTTTTAGGATTAACTTGAGCGGCCACGGCCAGAGCTATCATCGAGCCGAACGAAAAACCACTCAATAGTGAATTCTGTATTTCTTTTGCAGGGATTTTGTTATCTACTTCCGCAATCCAATCATCAATTGTCCGATAGTTCCACTTTATAGGCACAAAGATCGGCTGGTATCCGAGTTTTTTATATATATCCAAGACGGCCTGATAATTACGCGACTTTAAATCCTCGCCATTCCCGGGAATCAAATAGGCTTTCATAGTGCTAGTAGCTTATCCAGCTCTGGCCGAACCAGTTGAAAAATTAGCTCGTGGCCTTCGTTGTTTGGATGTAAACCGTCAGCCAACAAGTCTTCCCCGGCATCAAGATGCTTCTTAAATTCTTGAAAAACTGGTACAAAGCTTACCCCATTTTCAGATGCTACTTTCTGCATAATATTCTCGAACTCTTCTATACGCTCGTTGGCGTAATAAATATCACGCCAAAAGACGGGCATTGTCTGGGTTTCATCACCAGTCACCAATCCTACAAATAGAATTTTGTTTGAGTAGGTTTTGGCCTTTGATGCCAGTAGCACAAGGTTGTGCCTGTATGATTCTGGAGTTGATTTGTAACGGTCAGGTCCTTCCCGGTATGAATCATTCAATCCCGTAGAAACTATAATTACCATCCCTTCTCTGTTTTTTCTGGCTTTTGTCTCATTATCAAACCGAGCTAAAATCGTCTCGCTTGTGCCTCCTGATATTCCTAGGTTGAAGATTGTGGGCTCTTCTCGATTTCTTAAGTCTTCGATTTGCCGTGTATCATAATATTTCCTTAATCGAGCAACCCACCCGCCTTCGGTGTCCCAGAAACCCTGAGTAATGCTGTCGCCAAAAACCAAAACTCTCATAAGAAAATTGTAGCAGTTCGACACGTTTATGCTTGCGAACAGTTTCAGAAAATAATATCTTTATCTGATGGGCAATTCTGAAGTAGTTATCGAAAGACTGGCTGAGTATTCACCGGATGACGCTGCTGCTTTAGGGGTACTTCTTCATGCCGAAAGTCCGGATCGTCCGCCTACGCCCCTGCCAGAAAGAATGATTCGCGACCATATAGATCATCCCGATCAAAGGGTAATGATTGTAGCCCGATTGGCCACAACGGGCATGATTGTCAGTTCTGAAACTTTAAACACGATATGTAGTCCCGATGTTGGAGTTGAGGGAATTGGTAAGATGGCTTGGTTAGGCTTTGTGTCAACTCATCCATACTATAGAAGGCAAGGTATATTTGGTAAGGTATGGTATGAAGGGCTGGGCTGGTGTGAGGAGAATGAGGCAGCAGTCATGCAATTTACCTCGAATCCTCATAACACTAATCGAGAAGCTGCACGACGCTTTTACTTGGAACATGGCGCAATTATAAAAGATACTGATCCGTTCTGGCTTGATGTTCAAAAAGCTCTAGCCATCGAAGCCCAATAGTTTATCTAAGACTTGTCGCTTATAGCGACTTCTTAACTTATCACACCTTTACCTCAAATAAATTATTGACAAGAATAGTTTCTTGAATTAATATTCAACTAAATGGTTGAATATAGATTGGGAAAACGATTATGGCAATGATGGCAGGAGCAGAAATTTCGGATACGCAGCCGGGCCTGGATTCCATATTTAGCGCTTTGTCTGACCCTACCCGCCGCGATATCCTGCGGCGCATCCGCCGATATCAGCTAACAATTACCCAGATTTGGGAGCCCTACACTAACCTTACCTTCGCTGCCGTATCAAAGCATCTGAAAGTCTTAGAAAAAGCCGGCTTTATAATTAAGCGCAAAATTGGGCGCAAGCAATACGTTAGTTTAAATCCTGTGGCCTTTAAAGATGCCGAAGGGTACCTTAATTACTATACTCAGTTTTGGGAATCAAACCTTGATTCATTAAAAAATTATCTAGAAGGAGGCCAGGATGGCTGAACTGACCGTAGAAGTAAAAAGAGTGATTAATGCACCGATTGACAAGGTTTTTCGAGCATGGACAGAGCCAAAGCAAATGAAGCAATGGTACAGCCCGGAGGGAATGACCACGCCAGAAGCCAGCTCGGAAAATCATAAAGGTGGCAAATACCACGTACAGATGAAAATGGGCGACCAGATCATTGATATGGACGGCGAATATTTGGAGTTCAGCGAGCCAAATAAGCTGGTTTTTACATGGGGACATGGATCGACTACCGTGTCCGTCGACTTTAAAAAAGTTGACGAAAACAAAACCGAAGTCGCGCTAAAACACACCGGCTTTGTGGACGAAGAATCCCGGGCGCAGCACGACGATGGTTGGGTCGGCACATTCAATAAGTTAGAAAAATTCTTTAATTAAGAAGGAGATTATATGAAAAAATTTATATTACTTTACAACGGCCCGGCAACACCACCAGAACAAATGGCGCCAGAAAAATCTAAGGCCGAAATGGCCAAATGGGGAGCATGGATGGACAAAATCGGTGACGCGATGGTTGATTTTGGGCAGCCGATGGCTAATGGCGTGGCTGTGGTTGATGACGGCTCCGATGGCAAGGCCAGCCAGCTTAGCGGCTATTCGATCGTGCAAGCTGACGATATGGAATCAGCCAAGAAGCTGGTTGACGGGCATCCGTTCCTAAGCGACAAGTCGGGCAAATTCTCGGTAGAAATCCACGAGCTCTTCCCCGCCCCTGGCATGTAGCTCACTTTTTCAAGCTCATCACTTACCTCAATCTCACCCCTACCTCGCTTCGTCTTTCAGTAGACTCCAGTATGTATATTCAACCAATTGGTTGAATATACATACTATATAACTTGGTGGAGAAAGGGGTTTATGAGAGGGTTATTCAAGAAAGTTTTGGCTAGAAAATAACCTGTAGTTGTACAATGAGAACATAATCTAGGAGGCGATTATGCCCAATTGGGATGCCAAGCACGGCAAAATAGACAAGCCCAAAAATGATGACGAGTATTTTGAGCGAATGAGCCGAGTGATCTTTGTCGCCGGGCTGAATTGGAGAGTTTTGGATAATAAATGGCCGGGCATCAAAAAGGCATTTAAGGATTTTAGTATTGATAAAGTGGCTAAATTTCAAGAGCCGGAGATCGAAGAGCTGATGAACGACCGGGACGTCATTCATAACTTGGCCAAAATCCGCGCCATCATAGCCAACGCTAAAGAAATACAATCGATTGCCAAAGAACACGGCTCTTTTGCAAATTATCTAAAGTCTTTGGGTGACGAGGATACAAAGGTCGCTGCACTAATCAAGCGGTTTGCGTTTTTGGGCAAAGGCACGACTGTGATTTTTCTGTTTGCCAGCGGCGAAGATATGCCCAAAGCCCACACCGAATGGCACGCTCGCCACCAAGGTAAATAATTTTTGAGCGTATAATCCAGATTAATGAATATTTATTTGGTAAGGCACGGGCAAACAACTGGTGATATTGAAAATAGATACGGCGGGGATTATGACGACCACCTAACTGATTTAGGCAAACAGCAATCTGAAGGGGTCGCTAGAAAATTAGCAGATAAGAACATAGGAATCATTTACTGCAGCCCAAAAATAAGAGCTAAGGAAACAGCTGAAATTGTAAGACGCACTATTAACATACCGTTAACAACTATCGATAATTTTAGAGAACGGAATCGTTATGGGATACTGACTGGGCTTACAAAAGAAGAGGCAAAACAAAAGTTTCCTGATCAAGTATTACTATTAGCTGATGAACATTCTACTGTTGCTGAAGGTGAAGATTATAATAGTTTCGGCATAAGAATTCGTGAAGCTCTGCAAAAGATAGACACTGGTAAGTATTCCACCGCTGCAGTCGTAACTCATGGTGGACCTATTCGCTATATTTTTCGAGAAATTCTAAAAGAAGGTGAAATTGAAATTGGCGATTGTGCTTATGCTAATATCTCAGTTGCGAACGACTCGTATATTTTGCATGAGGTTGACGGAGTTAAGCTAAATACTTAACAAGTTAAGTATTATCCCCGTTTGATTAGCACTGCTGCAATAACAACTAAGGCCGCTGCGATGACCTTTGGCCAAAAATGGCCTTTTTCTTTCAGGAAAACATAGCTAAGAAATACGGTAAGCACTACCTGCGAGGTCAAGAGCATTGCCACTTTAGCTGGTTGCGGCGCATCGCGATAAGCATAGTAGGCAAAAGCAAAGTTTCCTAAGCTTGGTACAGCTGTTATCAAAGGCAATCCTAGAGTTGATCTTCTATCAGGTAGAGCTAAGTCCTTAACAATTACTTTTGTTTTCAAAGCAAAAACGACAAGAGCTGCGCCAAAATAAGCAATTAACAGGTAAGTAGTAGCTCCAACTTGCTTTGACAACTTAGCACTCGAAAGTTGGAAAACCGAAAATAAAAAGGCTGCGAATATCATCATAAGCACTCCTTCTCTATTGAATTCAACTTTACCGTTAGTAACGCTCAGTATCGCGAGCATTAATAGAATGACGCCAAAAACATTTACTGGAGTTAGGTGAAGATTTAGGAAAATTAATGAAAGAAATGTGTTAAAAACAAGAATCGAGGAAAAGGCGATTTGTGCCGTTCCATTGGTAAGCTTCTTAATAGCCTGGAAATAAGTTATATTTCCTAAACCTTGCCCTAATATTACAAAAGCAACAACTGTGAGACTGACTTTTGAAAAATCAGCACTTAGCCCTCCAAGTAACGGAGAGATTAGCAGTGATATTAAACCGCCCGCAAATGATAAAAGCGCCGCCTGAGTGAAAACAGACGTCTTTACTTGATTTGAAAGAATCTTTGTGAGTACGCCGTAAATTGAGCGAGATATTACAGACAAAAAAGTTAATAATAACCAGCTCATATTATGGAGTGAGGCGGTTGATGCCGCTAGTTAACTCTGTAGGTGTCATTGCCAGTTTTTAGAAGATTTAATAGAGATCTTATTACCATATCACTAGTCATTTTAATTTCGGTTTCTGTGTTGAAAGCATTAGACCCATTAAAACAAAACCAAGTATTTAAAGGCAGTTTTTTAAAGGCTTCGTTTTCAATTGGATTATCCGAGATAGCTCGCATACTGCCATTTTCCAGTCTTTTAAGCAGCGCTTTTTCATCTATAACCTTGCCATGAGTAAAAGTTACCAGTAAAGAACCTTCTTTTATTGTTTCTATCATGTTTTGCTCAAGTAAGTTTTCAGCGCCAGCTGGCACAGCTAGGTATAAAATATCAGACCCACTTAAGAGTCGGTCCAACTCTGCGTAGCTAGCTAAGCCGGTCGTGTCCCGTGTATGAGGGCTCCAATAACTTATGGATTTAGAATTAAAAGGCTTCAACATTTCAGCAATCCGTTTCCCGATTCGACCGAAGCCAATGATCCCAATAGCTTGGTTTTCGATACCTTTTGTGGTTGCAAAATTTTTGTTCCCGGTATGGCCAAGTTCTAAAAACCCTCGATTCATCAAGAGTGTGGCGCCGATTGCCCATTCAGCAACAGCCTGTGTGGGACCATCTGGGGCATTCGCTATGGCGATGCTCTTCTCTGTAGCTAATTTCCAGCCTGGAATAAAATTTTTGTAATCTATCCCAGTGAAGACAATTGCCTTGAGGTCGTCGGCAGCATCTATTACTTTTTCGGTAACTTGTTCGACGCCTCCCAAGATGTAGCCTATTTTCCCCTTTACTGCCCGGCATAATTCTTCTTCGCTGGCGCGCGGCTTATCCAGTCGTTCTACTTCATAGCCCACCGCTTCTAGCTGTTTAACGTGTTCGTTAAAAATGAAAAGACTATCGGTAACCAGTATTTTATTACTCATTAATTATTTACCTGCAAGTCTTTCTAAATAACGAGCAAAGCTATCGTCTGATACATGACCGATTACTTCATCGGCCCTTGCTTTTAGTTCTGCTTCGGCATTCTCCATAGCCACTTTATGATTCACCGCTTTAAATAGATGGATATCATTATAGCCGTCGCCGATGCCAATGGTATTCTTTTTGTCCACTTTAATTATCTCCAGCAATTTCGCGATGGTATGTTCTTTAGTAGCATCGCGATTAGTGACATGAATATCAACTACTCCAGGTTTCTGGGCGGTTACTAACGTGCAAGCAATGCCTTCAATAGTTGATAATTTGGCAACTAATTCTGGTGCCACTGATTTAGGTATAAATTTTTGCTCCAAGATATAGACTGGACCACTAACCTTAACTTCATTGGGCGATGTTCCACCATGTAAATAATCTTCTTCGGTGTATTCGTTATATATAACTAAGTAGTCTGGATACTCTTTCATGATATTAAGAGCAGTTTCAAAATCAGCTGGATCGAGATCGGACTGCCAAAGTATCTCTCCATCAGCTGGATTACATATTTGAGTGCCCCCAGAAATGATGCATGGATCAACCAGGTTCAAGGCCTGAAGAATATCTTTGGCAAAGGGCCATACCCGTCCTGTTGCCGCACAAACATAATAAGAATCTTCAATTTCTCTAATTGCATTAATCAAACGTTGCGATGGTGTTTTTTGTTGAGGCGAATTGATAGCAGTGCCGTCAATATCAAAAATGACAGCTCGATTTTTCATATTCAGACGTTTACGGAGCCAATCTATTGATGTCGCGGGGGAAGAGGGTGGCTTCTTTGACATTTGAAAGACCGATGATTTTTTCGGTCAGCCGTTCCAAACCCATGCCGAAACCGCCATGCGGCGGCATACCATATTTGAAAGCCTGTAAGAAATATTTATAGCCCGCATCGTCAGGGCTAGCACCTATCTTTTCTTTCAGCTGCTTGACTAACACATCATAGCGATGCTCCCGCATACTAGTAGTAGCAATTTCAATACCACGGAAGAGCAGGTCGGCCCGTTCGGCCAGCTGAGGTTTATCCTCATATAATTTGTGGTAAAATTTGGCATCGGCCTCCGGCCATTCAGTCACAAAAATCGCCTCGGAGTCTAGATTCTTAGCAGAGTATTCGCAAATCCAGCGCTCCTCATTCGGAATTAGATCCAGTTCCTTAGTGGTATCTTCGCCAGTTTCTTTACTATACTTCTCGTGAATCTCGGCCATAGTCATAGCTGGGAATTCAGAAGTTAGAGTTGGCTTTTTGGCATCCCAGAGTTTGAGCTCTGCTTCACACTTTTGCCAAACACCATCTATTACAGCATTGATCAAATTACTTAACGTGTTAAGTAATTCGGGGAAGGTGATAAAGCCCATCTCCATATCAATAGTTATATACTCGGTCATGTGGCGCGTGGTGGCTGACGGCTCTGCCCTGTATGTTGGATTAATTTCAAACACACGCTCGTAAACTCCTACCATAATTTGCTTATAAAACTGAGCGCTTTGTGCTAGTGTCGCTTCTTTGCCAAAGTAATCAAGTTTAAAAACCTCTGCTCCGCCCTCTGTAGCGCCTGGCAAAAGTTTTGGCGAGTTGAACTGCGTAAAATCCTGGCTTTTTAGATAACGGCTGATGGCTTCTTCGACTTCGGCTTGGATCTTAAAGATGGCCTGCTCTTGCAAATTGCGTAGGCCAATTACGCGGTTATCAAAAAGCGTATCCAGATTTTCGGATTTATGGCTCAATGGTTTGTCGATTTCGATTAGCGGTTCTTCGGTTACCGGTACCTCGACTGTGATTTTGGGCTCGTGGACTTCTGCGCCGCCCGGCGCACGCGGCTCGTCAACCACTTTACCGGTAATTAATAGCACTGTCCCGATGTGTAAATTACGCAGCTTTTCGACTTCGATTTCGTCTTGCAGTACAACTTGCGCCAAGCCGCCGCGGTCGCGCAGCAAAATAAAATTAATCCCGCCAATTAGGCGTTTTTTATGCAGCCATCCGCGAAGCGTAACTTCCTTACCGGCATGCTTAGCCACATCCCGCGTCAAAACTCGTTCCATAGGTGTTATTCTACCCCAGGTTTGTCGGGTTTACTATCAGTTTGTTGGGCGTCTTGGCTGGCAACAGAACGGATATCATCGTAGTGCTCGAATTCGTTGGCAATTTTTTCGCCAAAAATTTGCTCTAGAACATCTTCAAGAATTATCATCCCAACGATTTCTTCAAAATTGTTAACTACGATTAATAAATACTGGCCGGATTTTAAAAAGCCATCAAGAGCTTCATGAAGATTTTGCGATTCGTTAATAAAATTAATACCCGGGTACATGATGTCGCGGATGCGGCCTTTATCTTCCAGATGATCCAGTAGGTCTTTTAGATATAACACCCCAACAATCTCGGGATTGCCAGATTTTATGATTTCTTTAACTACCGGAAAGCGTGTGTGGCCGGTTTTGTGTAGCTCGTCCATGACCATTGGGCCGATTGGATCGCTAGTCATCACCCACTTAATTTCGCGCCGCGGTATCATGATGCTACCGACTGTTTTATCGCCAAAACTAAGAGAGCTGGCGGCAGTTTTTAAGTCTTTATCCACAATGCGATTATCAACTTGGCGAGCCTGGATTTTTAAAAACTCGAGCAAATCTTCTTTTTCGTAGATTCTAGCATCGTTCCGATGACTTTTTCGTCGAGTCAAGTGACTAAGAATTGGTTGCAAAAAAGAAATAAAAGGCGTTATAAGCGGCGCCAGCAAGGATGCCGACTTAAACAGCCAGCCGGAAGAGCGATCAAGCGGTTTGCTCATCCATACCAGCCAAACAATGATTAAAACTACTGCCAATCCTAGCCACCGCGCGGTATCGACAGCCATAAGAACGAGTCCGCCAGCGCTGAGCCCACCAATTAGCCACAAGAATAGCTCGGAAGAACGGCCAAAGGCAGCAAGTCTATAAATTGCCTCGAATTTTTTATCCTTGTGCTTTCTTGCACGCCGCCTTAACTCTTTAACCGGTATTCCCCTCAGCACTTTCTCAAGCATAATTGATATCAAGAAAATGAGCGCTAAAACAACTGCTAATGCTACTTTCACCCTTTTATCTTACTCTATGGCTCGATAGCCCGGCAAAGCAACTACACGTGTTATGATAGGGACATAAAACGGAGAATTTTGCGAACATATGGATAAGCGCTTTTTAGCAATTCTGGCAGGGTTGGCCGCTGTATTTGTTGGCATTTTTGTGATTGCACAAGGATCAAGCAACAATAAGAACAATTCAAGTAGCAGTGGCAGCAGTAACCAGCCGACCAGCCATATTGAAGGACAAGGCAAAAAAGGCGTAACACTGATTGAGTATGGTGATTACCAATGCCCGGTGTGCGAGATTTATTATCAGCCGCTAAAGCAAGTTTATGCTCAATTCTCGCAAGACATTTACTTCCAGTTCCGGAATCTACCGCTTGTGACAGCCCACCCTAACGCTTTTGCGGCGGCCAGGGCAGCCGAAGCCGCCGGCCTGCAAAACAAATACTGGCAGATGCATGACGCCCTCTACGACAATCAAACGTCATGGGCTAGTTCTAATAATCCCCTAACTATATTTAAGACTTACGCCCAACAAATCGGCTTGGACGTTAACAAGTTCACGACTGATTACTCTAGCAGTAAAGTAAACAGCGCCATTAACGCTGATCTGGCAGCCTTTCAAAAAACTGGCCAGCAACAGGCCACGCCAACTTTCTTTTTAGACGGCAAATATATTGATAACCATCAATTAGTAGACTCAACTGGAGTTAGCGTGGATAAATTCGCGGCTATCATTAACGCCGAAATGGCTCAGAAGATCCGGGCCAACCCAGCCAATAAACAGTAGTTGAACTTAGTTAAAACAGTTGTCTAAAGGGGCGCCAGGCGCTACCATAGTGCTAAAGGCAAAAAAACTAAAAGATGCATGGCTTCAACATTACAAAATTAATACTAGCGCTAGCTGTAATCTATCTAGTGATTGGCTTGTTTTCTGTCATTCAAAATAGAGGCCTGAAGATCGGTGTATCCAGGCGAATATTTCCTAGCTACTGTAGTAATCTAGGAGTTAATTCTTTAGATGCAAGATTTGCAGAATGTGCAGAAACAAGCGACTTAAAGTATGGCTACTATTGGAATTTCATTCAGTGGAAATACTTTAGCAATTTAAGAGGTATTGATACTGCAATTTACACACCGTTAGATTTAACTGGAGCATTGGTGGTAGTTGGTATCTCTGGAGTTGTACTCAAGAGAAATAGAGCTAAAAAATGAGCCGAGACAAAGACATAATTGAAAAAATTGCGGCTGCACCGGCAACAGTGTTGGATGCTACTGTCACCAAAACCGAACATGCGGCCCGGGCGTTTCCGAATGGCAAAACCGTCAAAAAAACTCGGCAGTATTGGAATATTTTGGGTCCAGGGCTGACTACGGGCGCTTCTGACGACGATCCTTCCGGTATTGCAACCTATTCACAAACCGGCGCCCAGTATGGATTCCAGCTGCTGTGGTTGTCTGTAGTGACCTTCCCTTTGATGGCGCTAGTGCAAGAAATGTGCGCCCGCATTGGCATTGTTACCGGGCGCGGGCTGGCAGGCAACATCCGTACCCATTTTTCCAAAAGAGTGCTATATACCTGCACTATTCTACTATTTGCTGCCAACGCTTTTAACATCGGTGCTGATTTAGGCGCTATGGCCAAAGCCGTACAGTTGTTGCGCGGCGGAGCCAACTTTTACCTGATAGTTATCGCTTTTGCGCTTTTCAGCTTAATCCTACAAATTTATCTTCCCTACGCTCGTTATGCCCGTTACTTAAAGTGGCTAGCGCTGATTTTGCTGGCTTATGTGGCTTCGGCCATCCTGGCCCATTTGAATTGGGGCAATGTGCTACACCGCTCTGTTGTGCCGTCTATACACTGGAATAAGGAGCAGATTGTCTTAATTTGCGCTATTTTGGGTACCACGATTTCGCCGTATTTATTCTTTTGGCAGACTTCTCAGGAGATCGAAGTCGAAATTGCTGATGGCAAAAAAACCCTAGCCAGCCGTAAGGGTTCGGACCCGAAAGCAATCCGCGAGATGCGCCTGGATGTCTGGAGCGGTATGCTGTTGTCTAACCTAGTTATGTTCTTCATCATCGCCGCCTGCGGCGCAATCCTTTTTCCCCAGGGTATTACCCATATTCAAAGTGCTGCCCAGGCAGCCGAGGCGCTGCGACCGTTCGCCGGCAACTCAACTTACTTTCTGTTTGCTATCGGCATTATTGGCACGGGCCTATTGGCAATCCCGGTTTTAGCCGGTTCTTCCAGCTACGCAGTGTCAGAGAGCTTAAAATGGCGCGGTGGTCTATCTAGCAAGCTCAAGCAGGCCCATGCATTTTACGGCGTGCTTATCATATCTGTAATCATCGGTTTGGCTATTAATTTTTTGGGGATAGATCCTATTAAAGCGTTGATTTATTCGGCTGTAGCTAACGGCATTGTGGCACCGTTGATTTTGGCTTTGATAGTCATTATCAGCAGCAGTAAGCACATTATGGGTGACTGGGTAAATAGGCGCTCTACAACGCTGTTTGGTTGGGCAGTAACTACTTTAATGGTATTGGCCGGCGGAGCAGCCATATTCTCGTTTTTTTAAACTATGGATAATATTTTTTCTGGATTAAGTCTGATTATCGCCATCGGCGCGGCAGTGGCGCTTATCATGCGCATTATTGGTCAACCGTTAATAATCGGCCACATCATCACCGGTATTATAGTCGGGCCGGCCGTACTACATGTAGCTAAATCGCCGGCTACACTGACGCTTTTTTCAGATATCGGCATTGCTTTGCTGCTTTTTATTATCGGCCTTGGGCTTAATCCAAAAGTAGTCAAAGACGTTGGTCGTACGGCTACAGCCGTCGGTGTAACTCAAGTAGCCGTAATTACAATCTTAGGCTGGATTGTCGGCTCGATGTTTGGCTTAAATCATAATGAATCACTGTTTTTGGGCGCCTCTTTGGCGGTCAGCAGCACCATAATTATTATTAAGCTTTTAAGCGATAAGAAGGAACAGGCCCGGCTCTACGGCAAAGTTGCAATAAGCGTATCGCTGGTTCAGGACATTATTGCTATTGCGCTAGTTGTCATAGCTTCGGCCACTACCGGCCATCAAACATTGGCTTTCGGGTCTCTTTTTGGATTAGTTATAAAAGCTGGAATTGTCGGCTGGCTAATATATGTAATCAGCTACAAGGTTTTGCCGCAGTTTCATAAGATAATTGCCGACAGTCAGGAGTTTTTGTTTTTGTTTGCCATCGCCTGGGGACTGGGCAGCGCGGCAATGTTTGCCAAAATCGGGCTTAGCTCAGAAATCGGTGCGTTGGTGGCCGGCATCAGCTTGGCCCCTCTGCCCTATGCCCAAGAAATTGGTGCCCGCTTGCGGCCGCTGCGTGATTTCTTTTTGATCGTATTCTTCATATCACTTGGTTCGAACCTGCAGTTTACACACTTAGGCTCGATGTTCTGGATTATTGTCTGGGCGATTATTATTGCCGTGGTCGTGAAACCTATAGTCGCCATGACTGTGATGGGTTTTTTGGGCTATACCAAACGCACCAGCTTTAAGGCTTCGGTAGCACTAGCCCAAGTTAGTGAGTTCTCTATTGTGCTGATAATCGTCGGGCAGAGTAAGGGATTAATTAGTAATAAGTTTGTTTCGGCGTTGGTACTGGTT